>JBDTOH010000293.1:0-7285 GCA_039933355.1 Gemmatimonadota bacterium
GGAGCCCGGCGAGTCGGCGGAGGCCGGTCAGGTCCTTCCGGCGGCCCGCTTACATTCCCTCGATGAGCAATCGCACCCCGATTTCCCGATCTGATCGAAAAACGACTCACGCCGCAAGCGCCTTCTGGTGTCTGGCCGTGGCTGGCTCGTTGGCTGGATCCGGCTGCGCCACCCTCCAGCAGTTCGCGGCGCTTCGGCAGGTGGACTTCAGGCTCGCGAGCGTCGGCGGCGGGAGACTCGCGGGAGTCGATGTCTCGCGGGTCCGGTCCTACTCCGACCTCTCGGGGACGGACCTCGGTCGGTTGGCCTTGGCCGCGGCGCGGAGGGAAATGCCGCTCGAGTTCACGGTAAACATCGAAGGACTCAACCCCGCGGAGAACAAGGTCACCGCGCGGATGGTCCGGCTTCAATGGGTCTTGCTGCTGCAGGACAAGGAAACCATCTCCGGCGTGATAGATCAGCCGATTGCATTTCCTCCCGGTCGGCCGGCCATCATTCCGATGACGATGCAGCTCGACCTGTTCAAGTTCTTCAGCGGGAGCGCTCGCGACCTGGTGAACATCGCGCTCGACGCAGCTGGGCCCGGCGCGCAGGGCACGAGGGTCAGCCTTCGCGCGGTCCCGACGATCGACACCCCGCTGGGTCGGATCAGCTACCCCAACCCGATCACGATCGTGAGCCGCACATTTGGCGGGGCCCAGGGGGCCGGGCTTAGGGATTAGGGCGCATAGAGGTCCCAGTCACACGTTCGGGCCTGCTCGCTATTCCCTAGTCGCTATTCCCTAGTCCCTAGTCCCTAGCAGTTCCCGCACCAGCTGCTCCGCCTCCTTCGTCAGGGGCGCGTTAGGGCCGAGCCCGAACGAGAGGGCCCGGAGCGCGCTGTCGGCCGTGGCGCGTGCGGCCGCGACGTCTCCCTTGGCGCGGAGCGCTCGTGCGATCACCAGCTGCGCGGTTCCGACGTAGGAGCTTCGCGTCGCCGCCAGCGAATCGACTTTGGCCATGACCACAGCGTCTCGGGCAAATCGGAGCGCCGTATCGGGCAACTGGCTCGCGAGGGCTTCCGCGGCCGCGAGCGTCAGCGTCACATCGAGTCCGGTCCGCTGCTTCTTCGCGAAGTAACCATCCGTCTCGAGCAGCTGTCGGAAGGCTCGGTATGACGCGACGTGGTCGCCCGCACCGTACGCCGCCCACGCCTGGAGGAGCAACGTGTCCCGCGGCTTGGCGCCGGGGCGCAAAGCGTTCACTTTGAGCGCCTCTGCCATCACCGCCTGCCCCTCTTTGACGCGGCGGGCTCGGAACAGCGCTCGGGCCTCGCCGGAGAGGCCGATGAACACCCAGTCCACCTGACCGAGCCGCTGGGCCTCCGCCGCGGCGCGGCGATACCAGTACGCCGCCGAGTCGGGCTCGCCGCCGGCGGCCGCCATGCCGCCCATGTTGATCGCCATGACGGGATGGATCCGTGTGGAGTCGCCGCCACCTCCCATTCGGAGCACCGCCTTGCGCGCCGCCTCCCGGGCCGCCGCGATCTCGCCCAGGGTCTGAAGGGTGCCCGCCATGTTGCCGAGGATGGCCAGCATCGAGCTGGTCTGACCCCGGCCGATGCTGTCGAGCCCCGCCGCTGCACGCTGCCTAACAGCCAACGCCCGGCGCAGCTGGCCGGCTGCTTCGAGCACCGAGGCGTACGTATTCAGAGCCGCGGCATATTGGAGCGATCGGGTGACCTTCGCTTCCTCGAGCAGCGCTATGCCCGCGGCTGCGTTGACCACGGCCGAGTCCGGCTGCTTGAGCTGCTCATACAGCTGGGCCTTCATCAGGAGGCACCCGGAGTCCGTGCGGAGGTCGCGGCGGGCCACGGTGCGCAGCCCGGCGATCGCCCGGTCGAGCCGGACGCGGGCCTCGTCGAGCTTCCCCTGGTCGATCAGCTTGCCCGCGTACGGACAGTCGAGCGCCCACAGAATCGATTTGTCGTCGTCTGCCGTGGCGAGCGAGTCGGCTCGTGCCATGAGCGTCGCCTCGGTCTTTTCGTCGCCGATCTCGCCGTACCGGGTTCCGAGCTCGGCCAGCATCGGGATGAGCACGTTGTGGTCCGCTCCGAACTGACCTTGAAGCAGCGCCTGTCCTTTGTCGAGCAGCTCGTGCATCGTCGTCGGCTTGGCGCCGACCTGCGACATCATCAGGCTCTGGAACTCGCGCAGCGCTTCGGCCCGGTTGGTCTCATAGACCGCGTGATCGCGCTCCTCGCGGGCGATCACGATCTGACGCCGGGTGACCACCGTCGCGCCGAGGAGAAGGACGAAGACCGCCGCCGCGACCGCCACGCCGAGCCGGTGTCTGCGGATGAATTTGGCGGTTCGGTAACTCCACGAATCGGGCCGCGCGGCCACCGGCTCGTGGTTCTGGTATCGGGCGATATCGTCCGCCAGCGCCGTGACCGACGGATAGCGCTCGCCGGGGGGCTTCTTGAGCGCTTTGGAGACGATCGTGCCCAGGTCGCCGAGGGGCAGGGAAGCGGGCTCGGTCTCGAGGATGCCGCGCAGGTGCTCCGCCGTGGACGTCGCGCCGGGAGCGGTCGGATGGCGGCCCGAGAGCAGCACGTAGAGCAGCACACCTAACGAGTAAACGTCGGTCGCGGTCGTGATCGGATCGCCGGAAACCTGCTCCGGGGCGGCGTATTCAGGCGTGAGCGCCCTGCCGCCCACATCGGTGAGGTCGGGGCGGTCGAAGTCGCTTGCCAAGAGCTTGGCGATGCCGAAGTCGAGCAGCTTCACTTGGCCGTCGGCGGTCACCAGGATATTGGACGGCTTGAGGTCGCGGTGAACGACCAGATTCGCGTGGGCGTGGGCGACGGCCGCGAGCACCTGCCCGAACAGCCGGAGCCGCTCGGGAATGCCGAGATTGTGCTCGCTGCAGTAACGATCGATTCGGGTGCCTTCGATGTAGTCGAGCACGAGGTAGGGTTGGCCGCCCGCGCTTACGCCGGCATCGAGGAGCCGGGCGATGTTCAGGTGGGCCAACCGCGCGAGCGCGGTGCCTTCATGGGTGAATCGCTGCTCTCCGACCCGCCCGATCAGAGCGAGGTTGAGAAACTTGATCGCGACCGAGCCGTGGTAGCGGCCGTCGCTTCGGTGGGCGCGCCAGACGGAGCCCATTCCTCCCTGGCCGATCGGGGCGTCGAGCGTGTACGCGCCGATCGGCTGGCCGGCCAGCGACGGAAGGGTCGTCGCGACTGCCGCGGGGCTCGATGGCTCCAGGAATCCGTCACGGCTCATAGCCGTCGCACCGGACAGGATGGCGCGAATCTCGTCGACCAGCGTCTGGGAAGTCTGCGCCATCTCGTTCAGCCACGACTCGCGCTCGGGCTCAGTCATTTCGAGGGCTTGATCGAGGAGCGGAGAGATCGCGGTCCAGAACTGCTTCTTGAGCACAGTCATCGTGCGGTCCAGATGAGGGAGACGGCGCGGGTTACCTCAAGCCTCCGGCAATAGACTCTCCAAATTGATGGAGCCCGAGCGGGCGACCTCCGAGCCGTTGAGCGTGCGATGCAACACGAGGCGCGCCTTCCGCCAGTCGCGCTGGATGGTCCGATCCGATACGCCGCGAAGCGCCGCGATCTCGACGAACGAAAACCCTCCGAAGAAGTGGAGATCGACCAGCTCGGCGAGCGAGCCGTCGAGCGCGCGCAGCTCTTCGAGCGCGTCCCCGAGCAGTCCGAGATCGGTTTCCGGCGGACCGGCCGACGCGACGACGTCGTCGCTGACCTGAGTGATCTGAAACTCGCCGCCCCGCTTCTTCGCGCGCCGCTGCCGCAGGTAATCGATGATCAGGCCTCGCATCGCGCGGGACGCATAGGCGAAGAAGCGGGCTCGGTCGGGAAATGAGGCGCTGCTCCGGCCCGCCACCGTCAGGTACGCCTCATGCACCAGCGTCGTTGTCCCGAGCGTAAGCTCCGGGCTGCTCTTACGAAGGTGGCGCTCGGCCAGCTCATGAAGCTCCCGGTAGAGCGAGGTGAAGAGCGCCTCGGCGGCGGCCACATCACCGCGGTCGGCGTCCTGAATCAAACGGTCGAGCTGCTCGTTCATCTGATGCCGCGGCGGGAGGGGCCAGGCGGGCCCTGTCTGCGAAGGTATCTCAGCCGCTCGTCAGCGTAAAGCGGGATTGTGAGGCTGACCGGATTCTGGCCCCTCGAAGCGTCGGCGTGAGGCAGCAGAGGATGGCGCGCCGGCGTGGTCCGGCTGATCGATGCGGCGAGTTGTGTGGGGGCACCGTCTCGCTTACCGTCTCAATAGGGCTGCGGATGGCCGAAACCGGGACGAGAGCGGGGCCGTCGGGTAGCTGAAGGGAGATCTCACTTTGTTCGCATTCGCCGTCTTGATCGTCGGGCTCGCGCAGGCAGTCCCCGCCCTGCGGAGCGACAGCACGTTGTTTGGCGGGCGATTCTATCCCCGCGTCGTTACCGGCACCGATAGCACGCAGGCCTATGCGTTGTTCCTGCCGCCGAATTACGGGAACGATCACCGCTGGCCGATCCTCTTTCTGATGGATCCGCGGGGGCGCGCTCTCGTTCCCCTCACCCGGTTCGCGCCTGCGGCGGCTCGTCTCGGGTACGTGGTGATGAGCTCCTACAATACGATCAGCGACGGGCCGACGGAGCCAAACGTCGCGGCGCTCAACGGCATGATGGCCGACGCCCAGCGGGTGCTCGCGATCGATCCGCACCGGTTCTACCTCGGAGGGTTCTCCGGTACCGCTCGAATGGCGTGGCCGTTCGCGGCGCAGCTCAAAGGCGCGGTCCGGGGGATCGTGAGCGTGGGCGCGGGGACGCCGCAGGGTGGAGGGAAGTGGCTCGAGCCGTTCGCCAAGAGCAATGACATCGCGATCTTCTCGGCGGCGGGCGGCTTCGACTTCAACCGCGACGAGGTTGCCCGGCTCGACGAGCAGCTCGAGGCGCATCGGATTCGGCACCGCACCGTCATCTTCAAAGGCGGCCACGAGTGGGTCCCTGAATCGGTCGCGATGGACGCGCTCGAGTGGCTCACGATCGAAGCCGCCGCCGACCCCGGTCACGGAGACGG
Source organism: Gemmatimonadota bacterium (assembly GCA_039933355.1). GTDB lineage: Bacteria > Gemmatimonadota > Gemmatimonadetes > Gemmatimonadales > GWC2-71-9 > SHZU01. The sequence continues at coordinate 5,073 of JBDTOH010000293.1, forward strand.
CAATCTCACCTCGACGTACCTCGCCGCCCGTCTTGCGGAGATCGATACCATCGCTCAGGAAGGGGACACGTCGGAGGCGTTCCGGCGGCTCTCGTCGTTAGGGCGCGAGCTTGGGTCGCACCCGCTCCTGGCGGACTATCGGAAGCGGTCGCAGGGGGCGGCCCTGCTGGCCCGCGGCGAGGATGCCGTGCGCGAGGATCGCCAGCGGATCCGCGGCGACAGCGCGTGGCGCGACCTCGCCCGGAACGAGCTGCACCGGGCCCTCACCGCCGAGCCACGCGGGCCGGCCGATGAGCTGGCGGACGTCCTCCGCCTGACGGAGCTCAAGGCGCTCACCCGCGAGACGGTCCCGATGACCGTCCGCGCCTCCGCGACCCGCCGGCTGGAATGGCTCTACGTCACCACCGCCTACTACGACGCCCGCGACTACCTCGAGTCGAAGAGCTATGGGTTGGCGCTCTTCGTGCTCGACGTCGGTCACCGGATCCACGAGCTCAGCTCTCCGAGTTGCGAGCTGGCCGTCACGGCGCTCGCCGGACTGGGCCAGGGGTCCGCGGCCGCCCGGTATCCGGAGTGCGCGGTCCGGCCCTGAGCTGAAGAGCGGCGCTGCCTAACGACGCCGGCGGGGTGGTGGATGAGTCGGCCCGGCGAGTCGATGGATGCGGCGTGAACATCCTGCGTACGATTGCTTGGCCCTACGCCGTGACTGCGACTTCTTGCACCGCAAACACGTTTTTCCCCGTTGTTTCCCGCCCAAGTTGGTCTCTCCATTGCAAGGTGATCCCGCTCACAAAGGCTGCTTTTGCATGCGGCGAAGCGGGGGCAAAAGTACTAACGGCCCTGGTAGTATCACGGGCTTGACTTGGGTAAGCCGTTCACTGGTGTCGTGGCACAGCAACAACACCATTTGATGCCTCGGCCTCGTGAGACCCGGCTCGGCGCACGGGGTCGCGCTCCGGTCTCTGCCGCCGAACGGGCTTCGATCGTGCGGAGTTAGGCAGACGTATCGTCATTGATTGCAGGGGTTAGGCTGCTCGGCATGGGAGCGGGTTGCCGGTGGGTACTCGCGTGAATGCGAGCCGTTTCCTGATGGCGCGGAACCTGCCCTGTACGATCTCCAGACGCCAACAATTGCTAGACAGTCGTCGTCTGCAGGGACACACCTGTTGTTCTCGGGGTCGGGAGTACTTTCACCCATTGATGGCCGGCGCATAACGGAGATGATGATGACAAATTGGGGTAAGGGGTTGATTCTCACAGTGGGGCTGGCGCTTGCTGCCTCCCCGGCGTCGGCCCAGGTCAGCGGCGGACATGCGTTCGCCTACCAGGGTAATTCCGGGACCGTATTCAACGGCACAGCAGTGGGTCCGTTCAAGGGCTCGCTGGACGGCGGAGCGACGTTCAACATCTTCTGCGTCGACTTCTTCAACGGGGCTCGCAGCTATACCGGGTACGTCACCGGCTTCGCGGGCGGCGACTTCAGCAAGACCCGCTTCGGCTTGCTCCCGGAGTATCTCAAGCGGTACGAGAAGGCGGCTTGGCTCGGCTCGCAGTTCGCCAATCAGCCCAAGGGTCAGTGGGGTTACATCCAGTACGCGATCTGGCAGACCATGTATGCTCCGAGCGGCAAGCCTAACCTCGGGATCCAGGGGCCCCAGATGACCGCGATCAGCGCGTGGCTGACCAAGGCCGACCAGAACTACAAGAAGTACTACTACAACAACTTCTTCGTCATCACCGATCACGTCGTGGCCGACGGCAACTCGCAGTACCCGCAGGGCTGCCAGCTCCTCACCGTGATCAACGCGAACCATCCGACCTGCGGCGCGCAGGAGTTCCTGGTCGGCGACCTAACGCCGGTGCCGGAACCGGCAACCTACGGCCTGCTCGCCGTCGGCCTCGTCGGGATGAGCGCGGCGTCCTTCGCTCGGCGCAGGAAGCAGCGCCAGAGCTAAGTCCGCAGCGGAACATTGCGGGATTGGAGACGGGTCTGCATGCGAATGCAGGCCCGTCTTCCGTTGAGCGGTTCCGGGGTGGAGAGCGGCCGCTCGGGGCGAGTTCGTGCAGGATGTGCGAAGGACGGCGAACCAGGACCGGCCGGGTCATCTCGGACGCCCAGGTCCGCGCGGCGATCGAATCGAAGGGTGTGCACGGTGCAGAGCTCGAGGACGGCGTCCCCCTGGCCGGCGTTGACCCCAGGGGGAGCGCATCCG
>JBDTOH010000294.1:0-7282 GCA_039933355.1 Gemmatimonadota bacterium
GACGCCGCGATCTTCTTCGGCTTCTCTGGAACCGGCAAGACGACGCTGTCCGCCGATCCGTCCCGCAAGCTGATCGGAGACGACGAGCACGGCTGGACCAACGACGGCATCTTCAATTTCGAGGGCGGCTGCTACGCGAAGGTGATCCGTCTCTCGAAAGAGGGCGAACCGGAGATCTGGAACGCGAGCCATATGTTCGGCACGGTCCTCGAGAACGTCACGGTCGATCCCGATCTCCGCCAGGTGGATTTCAATTCCGACACCATCACCGAAAACACCCGCGCCAGCTACCCGATCCACTACATCCCGAACTTCGAGCCGAGCGGAGTGGGCAGCCATCCCACCAACATCGTCTTCCTCACCGCTGACGCGTTCGGGGTGATGCCGCCGATCGCGCGGCTCTCGGCCGAGCAGGCGATGTACCACTTTCTGTCGGGCTATACGGCGAAGGTCGCCGGCACGGAGCGGGGGGTGACCGAGCCCGCCGCCACGTTTTCGGCTTGCTTCGGCGCACCGTTCCTTCCGCTCCATCCCGGGGTCTACGCCAAGATGTTAGGCGACCGGATCGGGACCCACGGCGCTCGAGTCTGGCTGGTCAACACTGGGTGGACCGGCGGCCCCTACGGCCAGGGAAGCCGGATGCAGCTGGGTCACACCCGCGCGATGGTCTCGGCCGCGCTCTCGGGGGAGCTCGAGCACGCGAGCTACCGGCGCGACCCGGTCTTCGGCTTCGATGTTCCAACGGCCGTGGCGGGAGTCCCGTCCGAAGTGCTGGATCCGCGGAGCACCTGGCCCGACACCGAGGCCTACGACGCGCAGGCCACGAAGCTCGCCGGCATGTTCCGCGAGAACTTCAAGGGCTTCGCCGAGCATGTGCCGGCGGAAGTGGTTGGGGCGGGGCCGGTGGGATGAGCGAGGGACGGCCGGACGGGGGGACGCGGTGAGGGCAGGCGGGCGCTGTGCCTGATCTCGAGATCATCCGCGATCCCCTGTGGGACAACATCCAGCTCGATCACGCCGCGATCGCGGTCCTCGACACGGCGCCGGTTCAACGGCTCCGGTACATCCGTCAGCTCGGCCACGCGTTCCTGGTGTATCCCGGCGCGACGCATACCCGGTTCGAGCACGCACTCGGCGCTTACCACCTGACCCGCCGCGCGCTCAGCATGCTGCACGAGCGCGGCGAGCTCGCCGGGATCGACGCGGACGATGAGCTGGCCGTCCGGCTCGCTGCCCTGCTCCACGATATCGGCCACTACCCGTTCTCGCACGGGCTCGAGGAGGCCGGATTCGTCCATCACGAAACGTTAGGCGTCGCCAAGCTCCGCCACGGCCGGCTCGGCGAGGTCTTGGCCGAGCTCGGCCCGCCGGACCTCGCGGACCGGATCGGCCGGCTGATCCAGGGCACGAGCCCGAGCCCCCTGCAGGGTCTCATCTCCGGAAGCCTCGACCTCGACAAGATCGACTACCTCAGCCGCGACGCCCGCGCCTGCGGCGTGCCGTACGGCACCCTCGACGTCGACCGGCTGCTCAGCGCGACCACGCTCGTCGAGATCGACGGCCGGCGGCGGCTCGGCGTGCTCGAGAAAGGCATCAGCGCCCTCGAGTCGATGCTGTTCGCCAAGTACCAGATGTACCGGAACGTCTACTGGCACCATGCGGTCCGGTCGGCCACGTGCATGTTCAAGCGCGCCGTGTCGCTCGCGACTCGGAACGGCTCGCTCTCGCTCCCCGACATTGCCGAAGCGACCGATGGAAGTCTGATGGCCGTGCTCGAGCGGGCCGACCCCACTGGCCTCGCGCGGGCGGTGAGCGAACGGCGGCTCTACAAACGAGCGCTCGACCTTCCGGCCAGCGACGTTCCGGCCGCCGCGGGGGACTGGCTCTGGAACGACCCTGCGCTGGTGGAGCGCGCGGAAGACGCCGTGGCACGCGAGCTCGGCCTCGGTCCGGCGGAGCTGCTGATCGACTTCCCGGTCCGGAGCTCGATGCTCTCGGTGGATCTCGCGCTCAAAACTCGGAGCGGCACCGTGGAACGCCTCACGGACGCCGGACGCGCCGGCCAGCTCGGCCTGCCGCGCATCGCCGACGAGCTATACCGCAGCGCCCGACGGCTCCGCGTGTTCGTGGCCCGCCCGGTGACGGTGCCCGAGCGCGCCATCTTCGGGCTGATCCAGCGGTTGCCTGCCGAAGTGACGCGGGCGCTCGATGCAGGGGAGCGGTTGTTGGGGAGGTAGAGGAGCTAGGCTGAGGAGTCAGGGCATAGGGGACCGGGGACGGACAGGCTCAGGTGACTGAGCGGTTCCGGCACCGGTCGATCAGTCGCTTCCGCTCAATTCGCGGGCCCGAATCTCGCCTTTCCTTTGCGGGATTCAGTCCGCGCCTAACGCTTGAAGGAAAGTCTCAAGACGGCGGCAGCCACCATCGGTGCGGCAAAGCGGATCTGACGGATCGGCGGATCGATCGGTTACCGTCGAGCTTCGGGCCTACTTACTTCGTCGCGGATTTCGTAAAAGCCGGATGTGTTCCCGTCGATTCGATCTGGTCGATTCGAACGATGATGGCGGTGATGTTGTCGAGGCCGCCGCGCCGGTTGGCGTCGGCGATCATCTTGCCGACCCACGTCTCGGGGTTGCCCTCGCTCTGGAGGATCCGGGCCAACTGGTCGTCCTCGAGCATGCCGGTGAGGCCATCGGAGGCGAGCAGGATCACATCGCCCTGACGGAGCGTGCCGAAGTAGATGTCGGGCACCACGTCTTCGTTGGCCCCGACACACCGCGTGATGACGTTGCTGTACGGATGAGTCCGCGCCTGCTCGGCGGTGAGCAGCCCGGCGTCGACCTGCTCCTGGACGTAGCTGTGATCCTTGGTAAGCTGCTGGAAGTGGCCCTCGCGAAACAGATACGCCCGGCTGTCGCCGACCTGGCCGATCAGGAATCGCCGGGCCGATAGAACCATGACGGTGGTCGTGGTGCCCATGCCCCGTTTGTCGAGCTCGGAGAGCGTCCGATCGAAGATCGCCTGGTTGGCCGAGCGGATCGCCTCGCGCATCCGCTCGCCGGCGGCGGCCTCTGAGAGCCCCCGGAGCGAGCCTAACGATTTAGCGATGATCGACACCGCCATCTCGCTCGCCACCTCGCCTGCCGCGTGACCGCCCATGCCGTCGGCGACTACAAAAAGCCCCTGCTGATAGTCGAGCAGAAAGGCGTCTTCGTTCCCCGATCTGACCACCCCGACATGCGTGTCCCCGGCGCAGGTGATCAGCATCGTTACTGCCGGAATCCGAAGTGGACGGCGGCGCCGATCAGCACCAGGGCCACCATCACCGCGATGACGAGGAAAGCTGTGCGGACCCCACCCCGTCTGGGCGGAAGAGCTCTCGCCTGAACCACCTCTTGGAGCCGGCGCTGCTCGAGGATCTCTCTTTCGAGGTGCGTCATCCCGCTCGTGTGCGAGTCGGCGCCGGCGGCCGCCGCCGACCGAATCAGCGGGGCTTCGATCCGGCTCGCCTCGCGCGGGATCCGCGGTGCCTCGACTACCAGCGTTCCACCCTCCAACTCGACTCCTTCATCTCGAGGCTCGAACGAAAAGGCCATCTCACCGAATCTGAGCGTGGCTCCCGGTGAGAGCGGAAAGTCGTCCGAGATCCCGGTCCCGTCCACGGTCGTCCCGTTGGTCGAGCCGAGATCTCGCAGGGTCCAGATACCCTCGCGCAGCTGAAGCTTGGCATGGCTCGCGCTGACGCTCGGGTCGTTCACCTTGACGTCGTTGTAGTCCCCTCGCCCGACATTGGCGACCGGCGACATCACTTCGAACCGCTGCCCTTTCATCGGTCCGCTCTTCCCGAGTAGCACGGCGAGCGGCTTGGCGCGCGGCGGCCTGGGAACGACGCCCGCAGGCATCTTCGGCATGGAAGGGATGCCGATCAGTGTATCGCCCAACCGGAACTGCGCCCCGCTCGAAACCGCAGGCTCCGGCTTCGGCGCCGGATAGTACCGAAACTCCTCAGCCCCGATCCGGATCACGTCGAGCGCCTTCAGCCGATGACGCCCGGGGATCGGCTTGCCGTTTACGTGGGTGCCATTCGTGCTCAGATCGACCACCACGTCCCCGTCCGGCCGCGACACGATCTCGGCATGGCGTCGGGAGGAGTCCGGCGATGCGATCACCACCTGGGCCGTCGCGTCGCGGCCGAGGACGAAGGGCACGGTGTCGAGCGGATACTCGCGGCCGTCGTGCAGGCTCACGAGCCGTCCGACCCAGTCGTGCCCCGCCCCCTCCGGAATCGGCCCGAGCGGGTCGTCGACGCGTGTGCCGACGTTGAGACCGGAGAGCACTTGCGTCGCGCCCTCCCGGCGCGGGTCCACGACCCGGATCTCGTTCACGCCGATGGTCACTCTGTCGCCGTGCAGCAGAGGGGTAGGGTCGTTGCCGGCACGGATACCATTGATGGCGAGAGGGGCCATGGCCGATGCCGGCTGAATCGCGACGAGACCATCGGCTAAAAGACGGACAACGGCATGGCGTGGCTCGACCCCAGCTCCTGTCAGCAGCAGGGCGGCGCCTGGGTCGGAGCCAATGACAAATTCTCCGGCGGCCACGGTCAGGCGTTGGCCGCCAAATTCGAGCTGCATGCCGTTGCAGATCCTCTCGAGGCGTGTGCTTTTGCGGCCTCAAACGTAGGTGCCGCCGACCGCCCTGGCAAGCGAAGGACGGGCCCATTCCGGACCGCCCCAGCCCCGGGTCCAAAATGACGGAAATGATAACCGCTACGCACGCAGGGCGGTCCTCCCGGTCTGCAGCCGATAGAGCCGCTCATAGAGTCCTTCCCGGGCCAGCAGCTCCTCGTGGCGCCCCTGTTCGACGATCTCACCATGATGCAGGACCAAGATCCGGTCGGCGCTCTGCACTGTGCTCAGCCGGTGGGCGACGACCAGCGCCGTACGATCGGCCATGAGCTCGGCGATCCCCCGCTGGATCAGCGCCTCCGATTCCGAATCGACCGAGCTGGTCGCCTCGTCGAGGAGGAGGATCGTGGGAGACTGGGCCAGCGCCCGCGCGAAGCTGAGGAGCTGCCGCTCGCCCACGCTCAAGTTCCGGCCCCGCTCCGTGAGCACATGGCGGTACCCGGACGGGAGCGGATCGATGAATCGGTCCGCGCCGACGCGGGCCGCCGCAGCCCTGACCTCCGTCTCGGTGAGCGGAGCGTCAAGCTTGATATTCCGCTCGATGTCGCCGGCAAAGAGGAAGAGGTCCTGCTGCACAAAGCCGAACTGACGGCGCAGCTCGGCGAGCGCAAGCTCCCGAATGTCGACCCCGTCGAGCGTGATCCGGCCCCGCTCCGGATCATAGAAGCGGAGGAGCAGGCTGATGATCGTGGTCTTCCCCGCTCCGGTGTGCCCGACGAGCGCGACGGTCTCGCCCGGCTCGGCCCGGAACGAGACGTCTCGGAGCACCCAGGGGCCGTCGGCGGCATAGCGGAACCACACGCCCTCGAACACCACCTGGCCCTGGACCGGCTTCGGCAGCGGCTTCGGCGCGGCGGGCTCGAGTATCGCGACCTCAGTATCGAGCAGGCGGAACACCCGTTCCGAGCTGGCCATGGCGCTCTGGAGCAGATTGACCTTCTCGGACAGATCCTGGAGCGGCTGGAAAAACCGCCGGGTCAGCTGGATGAACGCGGCGAGCACGCCCACCGTTAGGCCTCCGCCGATGATCCGCCGGCCGCCCTCGAGAAGCAGCAGGGCCACCGCGACAGTGGTGAGCACCTCGATCATCGGGAAAAACACTGCGTAGAGTGTGATCGAGCGGAGATGCGCGCTGAGGTGATCGCGGTTGACGGCATCGAACCGGCTCGCCGCGTGCGCCTCCCGGCCGAACAGCTGGAGCACCCGGACGCCGGACAGATGCTCCTGGAGGAATGCGTTGAGGCGGGCGACCCGCGCCCGGATCTCCCGGAAGATGCTGCGCACCCGTCGCCGGAACAGCGACACTACGAGCCAGATCACCGGAATGACCGCGAACGCCACGAGCGCAAGCCGCCAATCGGTCACCACCATCATGACGGAGATCGCGACCAGGGTGAACAGGTCGCCGAACGCGGTCACGATACCCGACTGGAACAGCTCGTTCAGCGTCTCGACGTCGTTGGTCACGCGGGTCATCAGCCGGCCGACGGGATTGGCGTCGAAGAACGGAACGCTGAGCCGCTGGAGATGCGTGAAGATCTGATTGCGGAGGTCGAACATGACCCGCTGCGCCACCCGGACGGTGAGCAGGTACTCGAAGTATTCGACCACCGCCGTAAGCAGCAACGCCCCGACGAACAAGGCGGCGTAGCGGGCGAGGAGTCCGCTGTCGCGGGCCGGAATCGCCCGGTCGAGCGCGCGCTCCGTGAGAATCGGGCCGGCCAGGACCAGCACCGCGTGCAAGAGCAGCAGCGCGACCGCAGCCATCACGGCCCTGCGGTGGGGACGAAGGTAGCGGATCAGGCGGCGGAGAAGGGCGCTGTCGAAGCCTTCGGGAGGGAGATCGTCGGCATCGGGTGGTGCCATTGCCGAACCTTTACGAAGCGGCGGCGGCCGGGTTCTCGTCGATCTCCTTCAAGCCTTGGCGGACCCAACGCCAGAAGACGAACGCGCCGAACGCGATGGTGTAATAGCTGATGATCATCCGCCAGAGAATCGTGTACAGCGACGTAATCCCCCGCGGCACGTAGATCGACATCACCGCCGCCGAGAGAAACTCCGCGATCCCGGACGCCCCGGGCGTGGGGGCGAAGTAGAGCAGAAACGTGATGAAGGTCTGAAGGAGGAGCACGTCGACGAAGTCGGCATGGATGCCGAGCGCGCGGAGCGCGACGTACCCCGCCAGCAGCTTGTTCGCGTGAGAGGGCGCCGAGAGGACCGTGGCACCGGCGAGTGCAAGCCATCCTCGGGGCGTGTTGAACTTGGTCACCGCCGCGTGAGTCTGATCGATGCCGCGCTCGAGGCCTTCGAGCCGCTTCGCCACGCCCGCGTGCCGGCGGCCGAGCGCCACGGCGAGCTTGTGGACGCCGTTGCGGACCAGCTTCGGAAACAGAATCACCCCGATGAGCAGCACGCCGAGCCCGCCGAAGATGCCCAGACTGCCGATGAACAGGTCGTAGAGAGAGACACCGAGGGCGACGCCGTGCTGCCCTAACGACTTGCCCGCCCCGAACACGATCGCCAGCGGTCCGGCAATCGCGAAGAACGCCACGGTGGCGACGAAGGTCATGAGCGTCGCAGTGAACCCGACGGGG
>JBDTOH010000295.1:0-7271 GCA_039933355.1 Gemmatimonadota bacterium
TTGCCGGTCACGTGACAACCGGCGCAGACCGACGTCGGCACCTTGGCGTGCTTGCCGATCTCGGTCGGCCGGTTGGCCACCCAGAGCACCAGCTGACGGCTGCTCGCGAAGATCGACTGCTGATGGCATGCGTGGCACTGAAGGCTGTCGTGCTTCCCGGCGCGCGCCTGGAACTTTCCGAACGGCACGTTCATCACGTGACATCCGGTGCAGAACCCGTTGTCGTGCTGCATGTAGTTCCAGGTCTTGAGCCCGGTGCCGCCGGCCAGCACGATCAGCAACAGAACCAGGCCAAGGAGGCTGAGCGCCGTCCCGCGGGAGCGCGTCGCAAGCCACAAGGCGATGGCCCGGCGGTGCCGCCAGAGATATACCAGCGCGCCGAGGCCGACGATCAGCGCGAGAGCGAAGCCGCCGATCTGGATCCACTGGGGAACTTGAAAGAAGAACCGGAAAACGGCCGCCACTCCACCGGGGAGCGGCGGGTTCGTGATGTTGATAGGAAGGCCCGAATCGACGGCTTGCGCCGCGAGCCGGGAGGTGTCCGCTGCCTGATGGAGCACGAGGCGGGCTACCGTGTGCCGCTGGTCCTAACGGGCCGAAAGATCCCGGGCTGCCGCGACCGCACCTGCTCGATGGACTTGTCGGCGAGCGCCTGGACCGCGGCCGGCGGCGGGGCCAGGTTGTAGACCGCCTTGAGCTCGTTGATGTTGGCCGCCAGGAGTGCACGGGCGAGGAACGGATTGTGGACGCCGAGCGACTTGTCCCCGTTCGAATAGCGCTCGGCCACCGTCTTCATGTTGAACTCGGCGCCCTCGGCCGCGGTGATCACGTTGTCGACCGTCCACTCGGCCGGCCGGGTTGCTTTGAGCGTGGCCAGGTAGCCGCCGTCGGTCGGAGCCGGGTCGATGTTCTCGTTGTGGTTGTCGTCGGTCCAGATCTGGTCGGCGAGGAGCGCGATCTCGGCGCGGATGCCCTGAACCCGCTGGACGGCGATTGCGGCGCTTGCGTGGCAGCCGGACGCGGTGCACGACCGCCAGCTTCGGGCGGATTCGGTATAGGCGCAGTTGTTGTCGGCGAGCGGCTTGCCGGCGGGATCGAGGCAGGGGATCGGCCGGAAGACGTGGCCGGTCGCCTGGAACACGAAGTTGTTCGAGGTCGGATCGGTGACCGTGAACCGGATAACGTGGCAGCCGGCGCACAACCGGGGATTGGCGCTCGAGGCGTGACTCGTGAGGACTGCGGCCTCGTCGTAGATGAAGCCGGGCGGCCGGTAACCCGCGGTACCGAGCACCACGGCGCCCTGCGGCGCGTGCGGGGCGAGGCGGCTGCTGGCGAGCGGCGGCTCGAACCGGCGCATGTGGCACTTCATGCAGAGATTCTGCTCCGGATCGGGCGTGTCGATCGGGTAGCGAAGCATCTTGGTATTGTCGGATCCGTGCGGGTTATGGCACACCGTACAGGTGGTCGCCATCGGGCCGGCCACGTCCCGTTCGACGTAGTTGCTGGTCACCCCCCAGGCCTTGAGAGCCTCTTTACCGTTGTGGCAGGTCGGACAGCCGTCCGCGACCGGATGGCTCGCGGCGGAGGTGACGATCTCCGCGTGACGGCTCTGCGACCACTCCTCGGCGAACGGATGGTGGGCCCCACTGTGGCAGGAGAGGCAGCTCTCCTTGGCGGGTTCGACGCCGGCCCGCGACAGCGGCCAGTTCGCGGACACTTCCGGGTTTTGGACGTGGGTGTAGCCGGGTCCGTGGCAGGCCTCGCATTGCACGTCGAAGTAGGCGCTGTCCTTGACTGCGAGATATCCGACGGCCCCGGTGGTCTTGTTGCCGTTAGGTCCGACGGTGTGGCAGGTGTAGCAGGCGGCCACGGCGACCGTGGCAGGCAGGTCCGAGAGCGTCTTGTAGGCACCCGCGTGCGCCGTGACCTTCCAGTCTCTCTGGTGCCCGACGTGGCAGTTCCCGCAGGCCGTTGTCTTGGTGCTCGCGGTGAAGTAACCCAGAAAGCCCGCCGCGGCGTCGAGCGGCGGATTGAAGGGCTCGCGGTCTCGGTAGACGATCTTTTCGCTGGCGCATCCAGAGAGCAACGCGAGGACGCCAACAAGATGTCGGGCCGAGCGCCAAGATGCGCAACTCATAGAGCCCTCTTAGACTTGAGTCCTTCGACTTCGGTGCGAATACAATGCCGACTTGGGCCGATTCTCGCAAGGTCACAACGCGATTGTTAACGACTCTTCATAAAACTGTCGCCGTTCCTGACTCGAAATGGTGCGGATCTCGCGTTAGGCCTGCATCGCGCCTCATCCTATCCATCTTTAGATCTAGTCCCTCGGAAGGAGCTGGTGCGAAATTCCATGGCGTTGTGTCCTAGTTGCGGATCGGACGCGGCCGGACTGTTCTGCGCGGCCTGCGGCGCACCCGTCGGCGCGGCTCACTGCTCGAGCTGCGGCGCCGCGCTCTCACCGGGCTCGCGATTCTGTGCGTCGTGCGGGCAGGGGATCGGCTCCTCGTCGCGGCCGCCCGCCCGGAGCAAGCTCACGCTCCTTCCCGTTATCGCCGGCGGGCTCGCAATCGTGGCCCTGCTCGTTGTGTTGTACCGGTCGGACTCGCGGGCTCGGCAGGCCGCTTCCGTGCCCGAGCCCGAGCCGGAGGCGGCGCCGCCCGACCTCGGCTCGATGACTCCGCGCGAGCGTTTCGATCGGCTCTACGACCGGGTCATGCGAGCGACCGAGAAGGGCGATCAGGCGACGGTAGACCGCTTCGGCCAGATGGCTCTGGCGGCGTATGGGATGTTGGATCAGGTGGACACGGACGCTCGCTACCACGCCGTCCTCCTGCGCCTGCACCTCAACGATGCGGACGGGGCAAGGCAGCTGGTCGATACCATCGTCCGGACCGCGAACGGCCACCTGTTCGGCTATCTGGCGCAGGGCATGATGGCGCGGTGGAAGAGCGACAGCGCCGCGCTCGAGGCCGCCTATCGCGGGTACGTGGGCCGCTACGACACCGAGTTGGCCAAGCACCTCGACGAGTACACGGCGCACAAGACCATGCTCGACCAGTTCCTCACCGACGCCAAGGCCGCGCTGGCCAGGCGTCCGGGCGGGCTTCCCGCGGGAGAGGCCCCCCGGTGACCTCGTGCCCACCGGAGATCGGAGCCCGGGCCTCAGGGGAGAGAGTGCGGTTGATCCCGTTCTTCGCGCTCCGGCAGAAGCTCTGTGCCGACTCGAAGACACTCGCCACGACCCGCGTAGCGGTCCGGATCCCGGCGATGCCATCGGTAGCGATTGCCGGTGGCTACCGACCCGTCGGTGCTCCAGGCCGGGAAGTCGTCGTTAGGCGGTCGGATCGATTCGGTCGGGATGGGTGTAAACCGTGAGGCGGTCCCCGCGCGCAAAACCGACCAACGTGAGCCCCGACTGCTCGGCTACTCTCACGGCGAGTCCGGTCGGGCCCGAGATCGCCGCCAACAGCGGTGCGCCGAGCGCCGCGGTCTTCTGAACCATCTCGAAGCTGGCCCGGCTCGTGACCACGACGAATCCGTCGGCCGGATCGATCCCTCGCTTGAGCACGGCACCCACGAGCTTGTCGAGCGCGTTGTGCCGGCCGACGTCTTCGCGCGCGAGCTCGATCACACCCGCCGACGTGGCCCAGCCGGCCGCGTGGACCGCGCCTGCCGCCTCGTTCAGACTCTGGAGCGCCTTGAGTCCCGCGAGCGCGGCCTCGATCGCCTCGGGGGCGATCAGCCGGCCGGCGGGCACCCGGTGCACCGTCTTGAGCACCGCGGCCAGGCTGTCGGCGCCGCAGATCCCGCAACCGGTGCGCCCGGTGAGCCGCCGAGCTCGGGACGCGATCACCGTTTCGCATTCTGGGGGAACTGTAGTCTGGATTTCGATCCCCTGGCTGTAGCGGACAATCTCGATCCGCTCGAGATCGCCCGGGCTTCGGATCAATTCTTCGGTGATGCTGAACCCGAGAGCAAAGTCCTCGAGGTCGCTCGGCGTTGCCATCATGACCACGTGAGGAATTCCGTTGTAGATGAGGGCGACCGGCGTCTCCTCGACGATCCGCTCGGTGCGCTCGCTCACCTCGCCATGCTCCCACCGTCGTGCCGCAACTTCGAGCAGCGGCTCCGCATGCCCGAGCCGAAGCAAGCTCAGCGGGTCCCGGGACGGGTCAGGGGCCATGGAAGTCGGAAGTCGGATATTGGAAGTCGGACGTCGGGAATACCAATCGGAATTCGCACTCAGCACCATCCGGCACGTCGTGACCTAAACCAAACGTACCTGCCGTCCTACCGCCATGCCGTCCCACCTGCTGCCCTGCCGTCTTACCGCCCTACCGCCTTTCCCGGGCAAGCGCCGCAACCGGATCCTCGGTTCCCTCGAACGAAAGCACCATCTTCTCGCGCGTTAGGCCGGTGCCGACTTCGGTGTTGTAGTGGGGCCGCTTCACCGGGTCGTAGTCGAGCCGAATCCGCCGGAACGGCTTGGTGGTCTAGCCGACCCCGACCTCCGTCCTGCTGAGCACGCCGAGCCGCCCGATCTCGACCTTGCGGTAAGGGCCAAAGATGACGCCGTTCCGCTCGAGCCACTTGATCGCCCCGTTGCCGGCCCGTCCGACGGTGTTGAACTGCCGAATTCGTTCCATGGTCGGTGCGGACAATTGAAAGTCGGAAATCGGAAATCGGAACTAGCCGCCGAACTTTCCACGCCACTCCTCGCCCCAAACATACTACGATCTACCTGCCGTCCTTCCGTCTTACCGTTTCCCTTGCCGGCTTGCCGCTCCTACTCCCCCCGCATCGCCGTGATCGGCGGCACCCCGGTCGCGCGCCTCGCGGGCACATAGCTCGCCGCTATTCCGACGATCATCATCGTTGCCGCCACGAGCACGTGGGTCAGTGGGTCGGCTGCGGTGACGCCGTAGAGCAGCCCGCCGAGGGCACGGGCAGCTCCGGCTCCGATCAGGAGGCCCGCCGCGACGCCCGTTGCGGCGATCGCCGCGCCCCGCTTCACCACGCTGGAAAGCACCTGGGATCGAGCAGCCCCAAGCGCGAGCCGGATGCCGAACTCGCGCGTCCGCTCGGCGACGCCGGCCGCGACGACGCCGTACAATCCGATCGCGGCGAGCACCAGCGCCGTCGCGCCGGCGATCTGTTGCTCCATGGTCTGGACATCGTACACCGGCACGCTTGAGTCGAGGCTCGCGATCCGTGCTCTCAGCGCCGGCGCCGCCGCGCCCGGCACGCCCACGGTCTTGAGCACGAACGTCATCCTATTCTCGGCCGACTGCAAATGGCTGTAATAAATCGTCGGCGGAGCGGTGGTCTCCAGCCGGCCCGTCCTCACGTCTCCGACGACCTCGATGATTGCCCAGGCTCGCTCCGGAAATGCATAGAAACGCAGGCTTCGGCCGACCGGGTTCGCTCCGCCGAAGAGTTGCTGACCGAGTGAGACGTTGATGAGGAGGGTCGGCGCCTTGGCGGAATCATCCTGGGTCGAGAAGAACCGCCCGTTCACCAGCGGAATGCCGAGCGCCTGGAAGTAGCCACCTGCGATCGCGCGCATCGTTGCCCCGGGCCGGGCCGCCGGGTCCGGCTCCGGTTGCCCCTCCACCCGGAAACTGTTCGTGCCGCCCCCCGAGAGCGGCAGCTTCGACACCCCTCCGACCGCGGTGACCCCCCCGATCCCCGCCGCCTGCTCGAGCACCTGCTCGACAAACTGTCGCTGGGCCCGCGCTGATTCATAGGCGGGGCCGGCCAGCGCGACCCGTGCCGTCAGCACCCGGTCAGCTTCGAAGCCGACGTCCGCAACGAGGAGGGTCCACAGGCTCCGGCCGACGAGGCCCACTCCGATCAGGAGCGCCGTCGTCAGCGCGAGCTCGCCGGCTGCGATCAGATCACGGGTTCCGGCCCCGCTCCGAGAGGTGGTGGCCCTCGACGTGCCGGCGAGCGAGGTCTGACCGCGGCGGCCCGCGATCCGGCCGGCCGGGAGCAATCCGACGAGAATTCCCGTGAGTAGCGTAATCGCCGCGGAATAGCCGAGCACCGTTCCATCGAGCCGGGTCTCGCCCAAGGCAGGAATCCGCGCCTGCAAGTCGGCGGGAACGCTGGTGACCAGGAGCCCGAGCCCGCCCACGGCCACCCCAAGCCCGACGATGCCGCCGAGGACCGCGAGCGCGACCGACTCGGCCAGAAGCTGCCGAACCAGGCGCCCTCGGTGCGCACCTAACGCCGACCGGATCCGCATCTCCGTAGTCCGGGTCAGGCTCTTCGCGATCAGCAGGTTGGCCACGTTGGCACACGCGATCAGAAGCAGGAGCCCGACGGCGCCGAAGAGCGCGAGCACGACCGGCCGGATCTCCCCAAGAAACTGGCGCTTGAGCGGCACCACATCGGCGCGCCGCCCGCGGTTCGTTTCCGGATACGCCGATTCAAGGCCCGCCATCACCCGATCGAGATCGGCGTCCGCCTGCTCGGCGCTGACGCCGGGCCTGAGCCGGCCCACCACGTTGACCCAGTGATTGAAGCGAGCCTCGCGCCGCCGGCTCGAGGCGTCGAGCGGAAGCCACAGATCCGCCGGCTCGAGCGGGGCGAAGCGGAACGAGGGCGGGAGAACACCCACGATCCGGAGCGCCCGCCGGTCCACCACGATCGTGCTGTCGAGGATGCGCGGGTCGCCGGCGAACCGCCGCTGCCAGAACCCATGACTCAAGACGACCACGCCGGCGCCACCAGGCACGTCTTCCGCCGGGACGAACGCTCGGCCGATGAGCGGGGTCACGCCTAACAACTGAAAAAATTCCGGCGTGACCCGCGCACCGCTCAGCATCTCGGCTCCGCCGGGCCCGCTCACGGCGACGTTGGTCGGATCGACGCCCGCCAGACCGGCGAAGCTCTTCGATTGAGCCAGCCAGTCCTGATAATCGAGATACGAGGCCTCGCTTCGGGCGTCGAGCCGTCCGGGCCTGGACTCCCAGACCTGGACCAACCGGTCCGCCTCGCGAAAGGGCAGCGGATTGATCAGGACCCGCTCGACCACGCTGAAGATCGCGGTGTTGGCGCCGATGCCCAACCCGATGGTCGCCGCCGCGATGGCGGTGAACAGCGGGTCGCGCCACAGCTGGCGCAGCGCGAACCTAACGTCGAGCCGGAGGTCGGCCCACCACGCCGCCCGCCGCTCTCCCGTCCCTCGGCGCCGGTCGATCGAAGCCAGCTCGGCTCGGGCCCCCGCGACATCGCCGAACTCCCGCTGGGCGATCGCCTCGGCT
>JBDTOH010000296.1:0-7248 GCA_039933355.1 Gemmatimonadota bacterium
GAGAGATCCCTCAACGAAATGCAGTTCCCGGTCCTCGGTCCCCGGTCCCCTGTCCCCTTCAGTTTTTGACCACATACCCCACTCCACGAACCGTGTGCAGCAGCTTCTTCACTTGACCGGCATCGACCTTCTTGCGCAGCCGGTTGATCACCACGTCCACGATGTTCGTTCCGGGATCGAAGTGGTAGTCCCAGGCGTACTCGGTAATCAGCGTGCGCGACATGACTCGGCCGGGGTGGCGCACCAGGTATTCGAGGACGGTGTACTCCTTCGGCGTGAGGTCGAGCAGCTTGCCCGCTCGTCGGACCTCGCGGGTTGCCGTGTCGAGCTCGAGGTCGCCGATTGTAAGCTGGGGTAGCCGCATCTCCTTCGGCCGGCGGGCGATGGCCTCGACGCGAGCCAGAAGCTCCTCGAACGCGAACGGCTTGGTCACGTAGTCGTCCGCGCCGGCGCGGAGAGCCTGAACTTTGTGATCGACCGCGTCTTGCGCGGTGAGCACGAGGATTGGAGTGGTAATTCCGCGGTCGCGAACCGTCCTGAGAATCTCATAGCCCGTCATTCCCGGAAGCCGGAGATCGAGCACGATGAGGTCGTAATGGCCGCCCGATACCAACCGGAGCGCCTCGAGCCCGTCGTCGACCAGGTCGGCGTGGTATTGCTGCTCCTCGAGCCCGCGCTTCACGTATTGCCCCACAATCCGATCGTCCTCGACCACGAGGATCTTCATGAGGCGCCTCCTCCGTTGGACCTGCGCCCACCACCTTGGCGAGATGGGAGGAAGACTCGGAAGACGCTTCCCGTGCCGACCTCGCTTTCGACCTCGATGCGGCCCCCGTGCTCCTGGACGATCGCGTAGCAGATCGACAAACCTAGGCCGGTGCCCCGACCCGGCGGCTTAGTCGTAAAGAACGGCTCGAAGATCTTGGCAAGATCGACCTCGGAGATTCCCTGCCCGCTGTCCTGAACGTCGATCACGACTTCATCGCCCCGATGCGGGTTGATCCGGCTTCGGAGAACGAGCCGGCCGCCGTCGGCCATCGCGTCGACGGCGTTGAGCAGGAGCGCCATAAAGAGCTGGATCATCTGCTCCCCGTTGACCTCGACCGGCGGCAGGTTGGCCTCGAGCTCGGTCGCCACGTGGAGCCGCTTGAACCGCTTGTGGTGCTTGACGAGAAACAGGGTCTCGTCCACCAGGGCGTTGAGATCCGCCGACGTCTTGGGACGCCCCCGAGACGGCCGGCTGAACTCGAGCAGCCCATCGACAATGTTCGTGCAGCGTTGCACTTCCTTGTCGATGATCTCCAGATACTCGTGCACGATCGCGTCCGCGTCGGCGCCGAGGCGGCCGTCAATAGCGGCAACGCAGGCGCCGATCGTGGCGAGCGGATTGTTGATCTCGTGCATGACGCCCGCCGCAAGCTGCCCGATGGCCGCGAGCTTCTCGCTCTGCAGAATCTGCTGCTCAGCTGAGCGGGAGTCGGTCACATCTTCGCCGATCGTGATCACATGCGTGATCTCCGCGCCGTCGAGCCGCATCGGAATTCGGCTCAGCCGGTAGTGCCGCCGATCGTCGCCGAGTCCGACCTCCACTTCGCGCTGCTGAACCTCGCCGGTCTCGAAGATGTGATCGAAGTCCGCCCGGAGCTGCTCGGGCGGATGGCGGGTGAGCACCTCGAACACCGGCTTCCCCATCACCATGTCGCGGCGAACGCCCTGCGTGCCGGTCTCCCGCTTCCGATTCCAGATCTGAATCCGATAATCCCGGTCGATCACGTAGAGACCGATCGGCAGGCTGTCGATGATCAGCGACGTGAAGCGGCGCTGCTCAGCGATCTCGCGGGAGCGGCTGGCCACCTCGAGCGCCAAGTCCTCCGCGAGCGTCATCGCATCGAGAAACGGCGCCAGCAGACTCTGAAGCACCTCGATCATCTGGCCGGAAACGCCCGGCGCGTCCGGGTCGCGCTCGAGCTCGAGGCTTCCGAGCCGGAGTCCGGCGTGGGTGAGCGCAAACCGCTTGGCCCCCCGGCCGAGCGGCGGGAGCTGGTCGAGCGAATCGGCCGTGGTCTCGATCGGCGGGCTCGCCACGGCGCCGAACGTGGACGCATTATGATCCCGCCGCCAGATCGCGACCCGATCGGCCGGAAGCGACTGATGGAGGAGACCGACCACGGTCCGGAGGGTGTCGTCCGGGAGAAGGCCGCTATTGAGAATGCGGGCGACCTGCCCGACAAGCTCGAGGGCGGTGACCCCCTGGGGGGAAACGGTCATGGGGGAGAAGGTTACCACTCTCGGCGGTAGGACGGTAAGACGGTAAGACGGTAAGACGGTAAGACGGTAAGACGGCAAGACGGCAAGACGGCAAGACGGCAAGGCGGCAAGGCGGCAAGATGCAACGGGGTTGGCTCGAACACGAATGACGCTCAAGAGTGACGCTTGGATGAATCGTCCTGTCCGCGCGACACTACGGTGATCCGCCTTTGCCCTCCTGCCATGTGGTCGTCCTAACGCTTGTCTAGCCGCCCTGCCGCCTTGCCCACTTGCCGCCCTTCGTCTTCATTTGCGAAAAAGCGGACTTTTCCGAGGGTGGCTAGCCATTTAGAAGCTTGATTGACAATGGCTTAGCCCCGCAACGCGGATGGCCCGACCATTGCCTGCAGAAGCCTGCGCTTGGCCTGGTGACCGCCTCGATCCGCGCCCCTAGGATTTCGGACCTACATGCAGCTTTCGACAGCCTGGAAGCGACTGAGCCAAGTTGTGCTGGGCGGCGTCATTACCCGATTCGCCGCGGTCTACGCCCTCATTCTCCTGGTCTGGCTGCTCGGCGTTCCGAAGAGCCACGCCGAATCCAGCCTGATCAACCTCTTCACCGCCCCGATCAGCATCGTCGCCTGTGTGCTGGCGTTCCGGGCAAGCCGCGACCAGCGCCTCCCCGACGAGTTGCGGCGCGCATGGATGTTCATCTCGCTCGCGTATGCGATGCAGAACTTGGGCGATTTGTCCTGGTTCTACTTCGACAAGATTCTCGGCATCGATCCGTCGGCCTCGCTCGCCAACATTCCGTTCGTGCTGTTCTATCCGCTCATCATCGCCGGTCTGTTCTCGTTTCCGCAGGGCATTCGGACTCGGATGGAGCGGGTCAAGTTCACGCTGGACGTCCTGACCGTGCTGGTGGGTGGCGCGATCGTCATCTGGTACTTCGCCATTCGGCCCGCGATCGCCCGCGGCACGACGGATCTGCTCACGCTGCTGCCGCTCGCTCACCCGATCGGGGACATCCTCATTCTCGTGGGGGTCGCGGCGGTGCTTCTCCGCCGCTCGACGGGGCCTGGGCGGCGCCCGCTGGCGCTCCTCGGTGCGGGCCTTCTAGCCGGCACCTGCGCCAACGTGCTCTGGGCCGCCGTCGATCAAGGCGGCCGCTATGACACCGGCGGCATCGCGAGCGCACTCTGGGTCGTGGGCTACGTGCTGGTGCTCGCCGCGGCCGACCTCGAGCATCGGGGCGCGGGCGGGCTCTCGAAGGACGAGGCGCTCGCTCAGATCGCACCCCGGTTCAGCCTCGTGCCTTATCTCGCCGTGACGGTCGTATTCGTCGTGCTGGTCTTCGACACCCTGCAGCACCCCCGCCTCGGCCTGCTCGGCCTGGTTGGCGGCGTCGGTGCACTCACTGTGCTCTTGGTCGCGCGCCAGTTCACATCGGTCCGGGAAAACGCGATCCTGCTCTCCGAGCACGCGACCCGAGCCGGCGAAGCGCGCTTCCACGCGCTCGTTCAGGGGTCCTACGACGTCATCATGACGCTCACCGAGGACCTCCGCATTCAGTTCGCGAGCCCGTCGGTCGAACGGATCCTGGGATACGATCCGGCCGTGCTGATCGGGCGGCCGGTCACCGACTTCGTGATCCCGGCGGACGTCGCCGCGGTGAGCGCCTTCCTCCAGGCGACCTTGCAACGTCCCGGCGCCACCAATACGATGGAGTGGCATTTCCGCCGGCCTAACGGCGAAGAAGTCCGCGCCGAGAACCTCACCACCAATCTGATCGAAGATCCGCGAGTCGGCGGGTTGTTGCTCAACGCGCGCGACATCACCGAACGACATCGCCTGAAGGAGCAGCTCGCTCACCAGGCGTTCCATGACCCGCTCACCAATCTGGCTAACCGGTCGCTCTTCCACGACCGGGTGAGCCACGCCCTCACCCGGGCAAGCCGGCGCCACGCCCGGGCCGCAATCGTGCTGCTCGACCTCGACAACTTCAAGACCGTCAACGACAGCCTGGGGCACGCCCAGGGCGATGCGCTCCTGGTCGCCGCGGCGGGGCGGCTCCGCACCTGCGTCCGCGCAAGCGACACCGTCGCCCGGCTCGGAGGCGACGAGTTCGCGCTGCTGCTCGAGGACGGCGACGATCGAGCCGAGCTGACCCGGTTCGGCGAGCGAATCGCCGCCGCGTTCCAGGAGCCGTTCATGGTCGGCGACCGGCGCCTGGTGGTCACCATCAGCGCGGGCGTCGCAGTCGCCGATGGCGAGGGCACCGAGGAGCTGCTCCGGAACGCCGACGTCGCGATGTATATCGCCAAGGACCGGGGCCGCGGGCGGTACGTCTTCTTCGAGCGCTGGATGCACGACGCCTCGATCGCGAAGCTCGAGCTCCAGGCCGATCTCCAGCTCGCGCTCGAGGCGCGAGAGTTCGAGATCCACTATCAGCCGATCTTCAAGCTCTCGACCTACGAGGTCATCGGGCTCGAAGCGTTGCTCCGGTGGACTCGGACCGGCCGCGGCGACGTGCCGCCCTCCGTCTTTGTCCCGCTGCTCGAGGAAAGCGGCCAGGTCGTCGGCGTGGGGCGCTGGGTGCTCCGGGAGGCGTGCCGGCAGGCGGCCCACTGGCGCCAAACGCTCCCGGGCTACGAGCACCTGAGCATCACGGTGAACCTCTCGAGCCTCCAGCTCCTCGATGCCTCGTTCATCCAGGACGTGGACGACGCGCTCAAAGCGGCCGCACTTCCGGCCTCCTCACTCGTCCTCGAGCTCACCGAGAGCATCCTGATGCAGAACGACAGCGCGCTCGACGTCCTTCGCGGCCTGAAAGGGCTCGGCGTCCGGATCGCGATGGACGACTTCGGCACCGGCTACTCCTCGCTCAGCTATCTCCACCGCTTTCCACTCGACATCCTCAAGATCGACAAGTCGTTTATCGGGGCGATGGACGCGGAGGACAGCCGGGCCTTCGTGGTGCAGACCGTGATCGCGTTAGGCGACCAGCTCGGGCTGCCCACCATCGCCGAAGGGATCGAGCGGCCCGACCAGGTCGCGATGCTCCGGCGGCTCGGCTGCGAGGGAGGCCAGGGATTCTACTTCTCGGGACCGCTGCCGCCGAGCGCGCTCGAACCGTATCTGGCGAGCCAGGCGCTCCGGGACAACACGCCGATCTTGATCGGGAGGGCGAGCACGGGGCCGTAAGAGGGCGGCAAGGCGGCAAGGCGGCAAGGCGGCAAGGCGGCAAGACGGCAAGACGGCAAGACGGCAAGACGGCAAGACGGTCCAATGCACGCGGTTGGGCGTGCACGAGTCAAGCTCCGGGGCGCTCGATCGCGGGCGGAGCAACCTGCCGCCGCCCCGCCTTGCTACCCTAAGAAGAGCATCACCTCGTGCTCGCCGGAGGCGGTGAAGATGGCGCGGGCGGCGCCGAGGGGGACGTCGTCGACGGTCACGCCGGCAACCGCCAGGCCGTTACCGGCGCCGACCGCCACGGCGATCGGCGGACCGAACATCACGGCGAGCTTGAGGGTGAGCCACTCCGACCGAAACCGGGTTTCGAAGTCGACGAGCGTTCGGTGAGCTCGAAGGCGGCGGACCGCCATCCGGCGCCAACCCGGCGGTACAAATGGCGCGAGCTCCAATCGTCCACCTGCGCCATCGAGCCGAGCGCCCCACAGCCCACCCACCATCCGACCGAGAAAATCCTGCGGATCGATGACGTTTTCGCCGCGAACCCGAGCCCAGCGGCGGGCATCGTCGCGGAGCACCTCGAATTCCTCGATCCCCCAGTCGGACCGGTCCGGATCCGCCGGGTCAACCCGCAGATGTCCCCCGAGGCGGTTGATGGCCCAGGCGGCAGCCTGGTTGATCGCGGGGTCCGGAGAATCGAGGACCGGATAGTGCCGGCTCAGCGGGTCAGCCCAACGCGCTGATCTGCGCGAGCAACTCGCTGTTGTCGCGCTTGTGACCGAGCTCGGCCTCCTCGTGCGTCCAGCGGACTTTCCCTTGCCCGTCGATGAGGACGTAAGCGCGCTTGCTGAAGAACTTGTCTTCGAGCAGCGTCCCGTACGCGCGGGACACCTCGCGCTTGAAATCGCTGAGCAAATCCACCGTCATCTTCTCTTTGGTCTTGAACTCCTTGAGCGTGGGAACCGAATCCACGCTGATCGGGAGAACGGCGGTGTTCGCGCTCTTGAACTCTCCGAAATCGTTCGAGAACGCGCACAGTTCGGCGGTGCACACGCCGGTGAACGCGAGCGGGAAGAATGCCAGCAGCACGTTCTTGCCGCGATAAGAGGACAGCGTCACGGTGGTCCCGGCAGTCGACGGCAGCGAGAAATCCGGGGCGTCGGAGTTGATCGGCGGAAGAGGCATGGTGTGGGTTTGGGGTCCTTGAAGGAGTAGTGGGGACCGGGAACCGGGGACCCGGGGTGCGGCGTTAGGCCGGTCTCCCGGTCCTCGGTCCTCGGTCCCCACCAACGGCGTTAGCTCTTGAGGCGGGCGCCGGCCACGGTCCAGTTCACGACGTTCCACCACGCGCCGAGGTAGTCCGCGCGGCGGTTCTGATACTTGAGGTAGTAGGCGTGCTCCCACACGTCGCATCCGATCACGGCGTGCTTGCCCTCCATGATCGGCGTGTCCTGGTTCGGCGTGCTCTCGATCGCGAGCTTGCCGCTCTTGTCCTGGACCAGCCACGCCCAGCCGCTTCCGAAGCGAGTCATCCCCGCCTTCTGGAACTGCTCCTTGAACTGCCCCAAGCCACCGAACGCCGAATTGATCGCCGCGGCGAGGGCGCCTGCCGGCTCCTTCGCGCCGCCGGGCGCCATCAATTCCCAGAACAGCGTGTGATTCCAGTGACCGCCGCCGTTGTTTCGGACCGCGCCGCGGCTCGCTTCGGGCACGGCGCTCAAGTTGCCGAGCAGCTCGTCGATCGTCATAGCCTGGAGGTTCGCCTGACCATCCAGCGAGTCTCTGACGGCGGGATAGATTTCTGGGGAA
>JBDTOH010000297.1:0-7226 GCA_039933355.1 Gemmatimonadota bacterium
CCCACGGCCAGATGCCGATGCCTTCGGTGCAGTGCACCACGGCCGCGTCCATGGTCAGCCACTGCGGAAGGGCGTGCTTCCCTGCCACGACCACGTTGACGTAGTGGCGGGTGCGCAAACAATGATCGACAACCGACAGCAGGCAATTGGCGTCAGGCGGGAGGTAGACGCGCACGATGTCGGCCTTCTTGTTGACAACGTGGTCGAGAAAGCCGGGGTCCTGGTGGGTGAAGCCGTTGTGATCCTGCTGCCAGACGTGGGAAGCAAGCAGATAATTCAGCGAGGCGATTTGGCGGCGCCAGGGCAGCTCCAACGTGACCTTTAGCCACTTGGCATGCTGGCTGAACATCGAATCGACGATGCGAATGAAGGCCTCGTAGCAGTTGAACAGCCCGTGCCGCCCGGTCAGCAGGTATCCTTCCAGCCAACCCTCGCACTGGTGCTCGCTGAGCATCGAGTCGTGGACCTGTCCGGCGGGCGCGAGGAACTCGTCGTTCGGTTCCTTCCGCGCATCCCATTGGCGATTGGTTGTCTCAAACACCGCACCGAGGAGATTCGAGAGCGTCTCGTCGGGGCCGAAGACGCGGAAGTTGTGCTGATCCTGATTCAGCTTGGCCACGTCGCGGAGGAACTTCCCCAGCACGAGCGTGTCCTGAGCGTCAACGGCGCCCGGAGACGGTACCCGCACCGCGTGCGCGTGGAAATCCGGCATGCGGAGATCGCGCAGCAGGGCGCCGCCGTTGGTGTGCGGGTTGGCGCCCATGCGCCGATCGCCCTTGGGCGCGAGCTCGGCCAGTTCCGGCATCAGGCGGCCGGTCGCGTCGAACAGCTCTTCCGGCTTGTAGCTCTTCATCCAGTGCTCGAGCAACTCGACATGATCGGGATGCCCGGGATCCACCAGGAGTGGCACCTGGTGCGCCCGAAAAGTGCCTTCGATCGGCACGCCGTCAACGTATTTCGGTCCCGTCCAGCCCTTGGGCGACTTGAGGACGATCATCGGCCAGCGCGGCCGCGTGATGTCGTTGGTGTTCTGCGCGTTCGCTCGGATCTGTCGGATGCTCTCGATGACCTGGTCCATGGTCGTGGCCATCAACTCGTGCATTGTCTGCGGGTCATCACCTTCCACGAACCAGGGCGTCCAGCCACAGCCCCGAATGAACTGCTCCAGTTCCTCATGCTCGATGCGCGCGAGAATGGTCGGGTTGCTGATCTTGTAGCCATTGAGGTGCAGGATTGGCAGCACGACGCCGTCGGTTATCGGGTCGAGCAGCTTTGTGGACTGCCATGCGGTCGCCAGCGGCCCGGTTTCCGCCTCACCGTCGCCGATGACGCAGGCAACGATCAGGCCGGGATTGTCGAACGCTGCCCCGAACGCATGACTCAGCGAATACCCCAGCTCGCCGCCTTCGTGAATCGACCCCGGCGTCGTCGGCGCCACATGGCTCGAAATGCCGCCCGGAAACGAGAACTGCTTGAACAGCTTCTTGAGCCCGGCTTCGTCCTCGGTGACATCGGGATACACCTCACTCCAGGTGCCTTCGAGGTACACGTTGCCCACAATCGCCGGACCGCCGTGACCAGGCCCGGCGACGTAGAACATGTCCAGGTCGTATTTCTTGATGACCCGGTTCAGATGCACGTAAATGAAGTTCTGGCCGGGCGTTGTCCCCCAATGCCCAACCACAAGCGGCTTGACGTGCGCCAGCGTGAGTGGCGTCTTCAGCAGAGGATTGTCGTACAGGTAGATCTGGCCGACGGAGAGATAATTGGCGGCACGCCAGTAGGCATCCATCCCGCGGAGCAGGTCCGGAGTGAGCGTCCTGGTCCGCGAGCTCATGTTTGCGCCGCCATCAGATCCGTACTCTCAGTGAAGACTACCGGCCCCGCCGTCATCGGTGCTGCCATGGACGGCCCGCCGATTCACCATGCAACCCGACGTGCAGACATTTTCCGCTTGTTCAACTGTCACGGCCTGCCGCCGAGTCCGGCCGCGTCGTCCGCGCCATGGCGAGAAGGTTATCGGGCGGCGCGGGCAATCGATATCGCTCTAAAGGATGATGCGCAAGAAGCGCGTGGCAGCCGGAGAGTCGGACTACGGATCACGCGAGTATCAGGCCCTCGTCAGGGGAATGAGTCGGCCCGCATGCGCATTGTGTCCTCGATCGTGACACAATGACCGGGCGAATCCGCGGAGCGCCTGCCGCGCGAGGTCATTGTCGAGCAGCATATTGCTGCAGTCCTGGAGGACAACCGACATCATCGGGTCTCGTTATGCCGTCGCTCCATCGGCTTTGGGATTGTGCCACCGGGTGCCCTCCGCGATGAGCGCGTCGGCCTCCTTGGGGCCCCAGGTGCCGCGCTTGTACGAGATCGCCCGGTGATGCCTCTCGAGGACAGGATCGACGGCCGCCCAGGCCGCCTCGACCGCGTCCTCTCGCGCAAACAGCGCCCCATCCCCGATCATCGCATCGCTCAGGAGACGCTCGTAAGGCTCTTCCGCTCCCAACAACTCTTCGACCAAGTAGAGCTCCCGCTGGTCGCCGACGAATTCCTTGCCCGGGTGCTTGACGCGAGCGGCGAGAGCGACCGCCGCGCTGGGAGAGAGCCGGAAGCGCAGATAGTTAGGCGGGCCGGCCGTCGGGCCCGAGTCGGCGAACAAACGCGCCGGCGGCCGCTTGAGCTCGACCAGCACTTCCGCGGCCGTTTCGGGAAGGTACTTGCCGGAACGGAGGTACCATGGCACCCCGTCCCACCGCCATGAGTCGATGAACAGACGCGCGGCGCAGAAGGTCTCGACGTCGGAATTGCGGGCGACATGCGGCTCCTTTCGGTAGCCCGCGTATTGGCCGCGCACCAAGTCGCTCGGCCGGAGCGGCCGCATCGCTTGGAAGACCTTGGCCTTCTCGGTGTGGACTGCTCCGAATCCCCGATACGCGGGTGGTTCCATCGCGAGCAGGGCGACGACCTGAAAAAGATGGTTCTGAACGACATCTCTGAGGCACCCCGCCGTTTCGTAGAATCCGCCCCGGCCTTTTACGCCGAACTTCTCGGCAAGTGTGATCTGCACACTTGCCACATAGTTTCGGTTCCAGATCGGCTCGAGGAAGGAGTTGGCGAAGCGGAAGTAGAGAATGTTCATGATCGCCTCCTTCCCGAGATAGTGGTCGATCCGAAAGATCGCATCCTCGGGAAAGACTTCCCGCGCGACGGCGTTGAGCCGGAGGGCCGAGGCCAGATCGCGACCGAACGGCTTTTCGACGATGACGCGCGCGTGGTCCGCGAGCCCCGCGGCACCA
This sequence comes from Gemmatimonadota bacterium, assembly GCA_039933355.1. GTDB lineage: Bacteria > Gemmatimonadota > Gemmatimonadetes > Gemmatimonadales > GWC2-71-9 > SHZU01. The sequence goes on from JBDTOH010000297.1 coordinate 3,297, forward strand.
ATCCCCTCGATCACCGTCGCGAACAGCGAGGGGGGGATGGCGAGGTAGTGGGCCGGACGTCGCGCCTTTCCCAAAGCCCGCTTCAGGGCCAGAAAAGTCTCCGTGTCGTTGTAGTCGCCCGCGACATAACGAAGCAGGGACAGGAGCCGGTTGAGCGTCCGCGGCTTCACCGCGGCGCCCGACTGCTTGATGCTGTCGGTCGCCCGCTTGCGCAGTTGCGCCAGGGTCCATGGCGTGGAGGCGACTCCAACCACGGGGACGGTGAGAACGCCGCGCTGGACCATCGCATAGAGCGCGGGGAAGATCATCTTGTAGGCGAGATCGCCGGACACGCCGAACAGCACCAGCGCATCGGACGGCGCCGGGCGGTCATTGCTCTTGCTCATGGGGAGTTCCGCATATCAAGGAACGGTTGCCTGGTCATCGCGCGGCCTCCGGTGGACTCGCGGCGAGCGCCGTATCGACAATCGCCTGCGCCTCCTTCACGATCCGGTCCAACTGGTCTTTGCCCCGGAGGCTCTCGGCGTAAAGCTTGTAGATCGCCTCGGTCCCCGAGGGCCGGGCGGCGAACCAACCCGCCGCAGCGGGCGGGCCGTCAATGCCCTGCCGACGGCGATAGCGGCAGATGGCTTCGCTGATCGCAACGACATGCCACTCATTGAAGGCCGTATCGAACGCCGAGCCCGATGCACCGAGGTGCCGAACGCCACGCGCTGGGCGGGTACCGAGGGATCGGTGATTTCCTTGTAGTAGGCCGTGACCAGCTTGGACACGTCGAGCAGCATGGCTGGATGGCTGCCGGCGGCGGATGGCCCGCGAGGGGGCTGATCTTCACGGCTGCCGCCGTTCGAAAATCGCCGCCCATTCCTGAAACCGCCGGGCGATCCGGGAGACCGCCTGTTCCCGCGTAACCCGCTGCCCGAGGTAGTCGGCTACGGGATCCCAGAAAGTCGTGCGTCCAACCGCGAACCCGATGAAGCCCGGCACCGAAGCGGCGGTCTCGAGCCATGCGACCACCTTCCTTTCGTCGGCGCCCCGCCCCAGCACGATGCAGCCGACGTCGCTCCGGCCGTCGCGCCGGGCGACCGCGACGATGCGCTCGCAGTCCTCGCGGCGGTCGAGGCCCTCGATCTTCCAGACATCGGGCTCGACGCCGGCGTCCTGCAGCGCGCGAATGGTCGCGAGCATGAGCTCGGGACGGAGCCGGAGATCGTAGGCCGCCTTCTGACCCTGCATCCGATCCAACTGCGCCGGTGTCGCCGGCACCAGCAGCTCGAACATGAACAGCTGGCCGGCGCGGCGGCAGTATTCGGACAACTGCTTCAGGCGGCCCGTCTGGCGCCGGTTGAGCGCCCCGTCGCCATCCGGATTGTATCGGACCAGCACTTTTGCGAAGGTCGGCGCGAAGGCCTCGATATGCTCCCCGAACTCCGCGCCATACTCGAATTCAAACTCGTCGGACCCGCTGCTCTCGGTCGAAACCGCGGTCACATACCCGTGCCGGTTCGCATCGCGAAGGATGCCGGCACCGAACTCCTCGTCGACGAGGATGCCGGCGCGGTCCTTGGGCACCTCGCCTCCGAGCGCCTCCCGGAAACCGTCGTAGATCACCCGCTTGGTGTCGCTCACTGCGGCGACCTGTTCCTCGGTAAGCGGTGGAGTGAAATGACACATGCCGGTGACGTAGGAGTGCCGATGATCGAACGGCAGGAGATAGAGCGGTTGGTCGTAGCCCTGACTCACGGTGACTCCCTCGAATTCTCGCGGCAACGGGCGCTCTGCCCGGGCGACGAGCCCGCCGTTCGGCCGCGCCGCGACGGTGGCCGCAGTCTCAATCTAGCGGACTGTTCACAGGTGCGAGCGAATCACCCGCCGAGCCCGTCTGCGACCGCGAGACGATGGCGAGGATGGCTGCGACGAAGTGTCCAAGGACCTTCTTCGCGGTTCAAGTTCCACTTGAGCCCTGGCCCGCTTCCCGACAGGGCGCGGGATGGATCATGGCGCCATTGCCGACGGAGGTTCTCCGTCGCCTCCCAGCACCGCCCACACCCGATGGATCATTTGATCGTCGGTCAGCGGAATACCCGAGCGGTCATCGAGCGCGACCCCGTCGAGCTCGAGCACCGCTACTCCCCGGCAGCTGAGTTGGGACCGAGGCGTCGCGCCGTGCGGGGACGAGAAGTGACGGGCTTCCAGCAGCGTCTGCCGCAACCGCCGGGCCTGGGGGCGGGGGCGGGCGTCAACGGCTCCGTGAGATCATTTCTAGGGCCTTTCCTGCGTGACGGATTGGGTGAGCCAACCTCCGGTGAAGCCGGCGGCCCGCAGACCCGCAGCGACATATGGGGAGCCACGCATCAGCTGCCACACGAGTCCCGAATCGTAGTTCTCGATCATAACGACGATCGGCCCTTGGTTTAGACCACAGTGAAACGGGGAAACCCACCCCGCCGGGGACCCGCCGGCGTCGGGGAAGGTTTGATTGAAAGTCGTCCTGAAGCCGTAACGATGCCCGCCGCCGAGCCGCCGCAAATTGGCAATGGCCGGAAGCACAAGCTCCGGAGCGAACGGCAGCGATGCGACGACGCCCCACGGCGCGATCGTGCCGTCATCGGGACCGTCGGGAACACCGCGCGCCCGGTAGCCGAAGAACCGACGGGTAATACCGTCAACCTCGCGGACCAGGTCTCCAGGTCCGTCGCTCGCGGTGATGCCCCAGCAAGATTCCCCATACCCCACGTAGCCACTGGGGTTGCGGATCGCGTATTGCTGTTGGACCGCGGTGGCGCGGCGGCTGTTTTCGAAGTAGTCGCTTCCGTGATCGCGCATGAACGCGTCTTGGATGCCGCGAAAGTCGATCCAGATATGGGAGAGCTGGTGGGTGAAGAGCGGCCCCGCGTACAGGAACGGAATGTCGTAGACGGTCCGCCAATCGTAGCTCGCGGCCCAGGCCCGGTAGCTCTCAGCGGGCAGCGGGTGGATCGGGGAGCCGAGTCCGAGGACGTAGAGCAGCAGCGCCTCGTCGTAGCCCTTCCAGCGGTAGGGGAGGAATCCGCTTTCCGGCTTCCAGCCGTGCGTCACCGTCGCTCCGTCATTCTGCGCCCATCGCCAATCGACTCGCGCATAGAGCTGGTCGGCGAGCTCGCGGATCTCGCGCTCGGCGGGCCGGTGCTCGTCGAAATAGGCCGCGGCAGCCAGCATCCCGCCGAGGAGCAGTGCGGAGTCGACGGTGGAAAGCTCGCACTCCCAAGTCCGCGCGCCGGTAGTCATGTCGAGGAAGTGGTAGTAGAACCCCCGATAGCCGGTAGCGTCCGGTTCAGGCCCCTGCTTGCTCCTCCAGAAGAACCGCAGCGTGGTCAGAGTACGTTCCGCCGCCTCGGCCCGGGAGATGAGCCCCCGTTCCACGGCGACCGGATAGGAGGTGAGCGCCAGCCCCACCGCGGCGATGCTTGCGGGGGCATGCCCGCTCGTCGTGTCCGCCACCAACCCGTTACGGAGGTTTGTCTCGTGCACGAAATACTGAAAAGCCTGCTCTTGGATCGCCGCCAGCAGGCTCGACTCGGCGTCACCAGAGCGTCCGGCCGGGTTCACCCGGCGCTTACGAGACGAGTGGTCCGGAATCATCTAGGCAGGGTGCCCGCGTGGAGGTCGAAATCGGTGCGCAAAACGCCGGAGGACGCGGTGCTGGAAGTGGGCCTCGCCCCAGGAGAACCCGTTCGACCAGTGCCGCAGCGCGCGCTTGAGGATATTCCGCCCTTCGGCGTAGAGCCGCGATGATCCCGCAGTCGATACCATTGTACTCATATACAAATAAATCCAAGGGAAGCCAACGATCGGAAGGCGGTCAGTTCGGGGGAGAGCCCCACGCCTTCTACGCAGCGAGGCCCCCGACCGAAACGTCCGAGGCTGGGCGCGCCTACTTGTGAAACAATC
>JBDTOH010000298.1:0-7224 GCA_039933355.1 Gemmatimonadota bacterium
GGCCCCATCTCGACTACGAATCGTTCTGGACGACGCTGACGTTCCAGCTCCGCTAGCTGTCGAGATGCTGCTCGAGGCCGAGCTCGCACCGAACGATTCCCGTCGCCTGTGACGCTCTCAAGATCTCGTCGTTGGAACCCTGCTCCGGCCGCGGGCGGGGTTCGTGATGGAGATGGTAGACTATTCCGCTGAACCGGAGTCGCCGCTTTCGAAGGCCCGCGTTGAGCAGGCGTTGCGCGAATTCGTCGTCCTCGCGCCCCCATCCGACCATCCGCTCGTCGTATCCGTTCACGGCGATCGCATCGGACCGCCAGCAGGCGAGGTTGTGCCCGCGCACGTCTCCGGGGCGCCAATCGAGCAGGAAGCGGGTGAGCCATGGCAGGCGGAATGCGGCGTACCGTTTCCTGAGGCCCCGGGTTCGCCAGGATGGACGGGCCGTCGGGCTCCAGAGCAGCCTTTCGGTTGCCGCGGCTGGGAGAAAAACGCGCTGGCCCCGGACGAAGCAGCCCGACTCTGCCGCCTGATGGTAGTCGCGGACAAAGTGGCGATGGAGAATCGAGTCGCCGTCGACGTGAATCAGGTAGTCGCCCCGAGCCCGAGCCATGGCGATGTTGCGGATTCGCGCCGCCCGAAATCCCACGTCGCGCTGCCAGACGTGACGGACCGGGATCGAAAAGCTCATCGCCGCCCGAACCACGACGTCGCCGGTCTCCCTATCGGAGCCGTCGTCGGCAACGAGGACTTCGAGCGGGCGCTCCGATTGGCCCCGGATGCTCGCGAGGCAAAGGGCGAGCGCTTCCTTCCAGTTGTAGGTGGAGACGATCAGGCTGACGGTGCTCACCCCTCGACCGGCGCCTCCTCTCGACTCTCGGTGGGTGCGATGGCGGATCGGGGTGCGGGCCTGAACTGCATGTCGTAAAGCCTGCGGTACAGGCCGTCCTGCGCCAGCAGCTCGGCGTGGCTGCCGAGCTCGGCCACGCGGCCGTTGTCGAGGACTACGATCAGGTCGGCGTGATGCACGGTCGCGAGCCGATGGGCGACAACCAGCACCGTCCGGTCCAGCATCAACCGGTCGATCGCGTCCTGCACCAGTCGTTCCGATTCGGAGTCGAGGGCGCTGGTCGCCTCGTCCAGAATCAGAATCGGCGGATCCCTGAGCAGCGCCCGGGCGATCGCGATTCGCTGGCGTTGGCCCCCGGAAAGCCGAGTGCCGCGCTCCCCCAACAACGTATCGTAGCCGTTAGGCAGCCCGGCGATGAACTCGGCGGCATTGGCCGCGCGGGCCGCCGCCTCGATCTCGTCCTGGCCGGCGGCCGGCTTCCCGTAGGCGATATTGGCGCGGACGGTATCGTTGAGGAGCACGGTGTCCTGGCTGACGACGCCGGTCAGCGCCCGGAGGGAGGAACGGGTGAGACCGGCAAGCGGGACCCCGTCCATCCTCACCTCGCCTCGGACCGGCTCGTGAAACCGGGGCACCAGATCGAGCAGCGTTGTCTTCCCGGCGCCGGACGGCCCGACGATCGCGACGACCGCTCCGCGCCGGACTGTGAACGAAATATCGGAGAGCACGGGCTCTTCGTCGTGATAGCGGAACCAAACCCGGTCGAAGACGATATCCCGCTCGAACCGGGCCGGCTTCTCTCCCGGCCGATCGCGCTCCTCGAGATCACGGTCGAGCAGCTCGAACAGCCGCTCCGCGCTCGCGAACGCAACCGCCACCGTTGCCGGGATCTGGGCCAGCGCTTTGATCGGCGACATCATCCGGAGCGCGGTCGCGAGGAACGTGATGGTCACCGCGGGGCCTAACGGTTGGCCCACGAGGGTCGGCGTCGCGGCGGCCCAAATGATCAGCACGACCAGGAGTCCCCCGAAGATCTCGCTCACCATCGTGGGGAGCGCGAGGTACCGCTGAGCCTTTACAACCTGGTTGCGATACCGGTCCGCGACGGCGCCGAACCGCTCGCTCTCGGCCGCCTCCTGCCCGTACGCGCGGATCAGCCGGATCGCCCCGAGCCGCTCGGCCACCGTTCCGGTGAGCTCGCCGCGCTGGTCGGCCCAGCCCCGAGCGTGGCGGCGGACCTTCCGTTGGAGCAATCGGATTCCGATGATGAGGATCGGCGCGGCCGCGAGCGTGAGCAGCGTAAGGCGGAGCGACATCATGCCGAGGAGGACGAGCGAGCTCGCGACCAGGATCAGGTTCTGAAAGCCGGTGGCGAGAAAGGTGCCGACGATACCTTTCGACGCGTCGGTGTCGGCGACGACCGCCGAGATCAGCTCGCCGCCCCGGGTCCGCTGCAGGAAGCCAAAATCGAGCCGAAGGAGATGATCGTAGACCGCCCGGCGGAGGTCCCGCACGACGCCTTCCTCTACCCGGGAAGTCAGCTGCTTGGCCGTGAGGCTGAGCGCGTTCTTAAGGAGCAGCCCGACGACCAGCACCACCACGATCCGCCCGGCGGCCGCACTCGGAGAGGCGCCCGATAAGAGTGGCGACAGGATCGCGTCGATCAGATGCTCGAGACGAGTGCCCGACGGCATGAACATCCCGGCGGTCCCAAAGAGCTGCTTGAGGAGCGGAATCAGCATCACGACGGTGAACCCGTCGAGCACCGAGGCCAGGAATCCCGCCGCGAGGCTCAGCCCGAACCGTCCCCAGTAGGGACGCATGTAGCCGATCAGCCTGCGCGGAGTGGAGGTGCCTGCGTGACCCATGCTCAAACCTAAGCGCGGAAGCTGACGGTCGCCTAGTTTTGCCGGCATGGATTCGACCCACCATCGAGGCATTCGTCTCGCCCAGCTCGGCCTGTTCACCAACTTCGTGCTGGCGCTCGTCAAGCTGATCACCGGCATCGTCGGACACAGCTACGCCCTCATCGCCGACGCCGTCGAATCGACCGTGGACATCTTCGGCTCGGCGGTCGTCTGGGGCGGCCTCCGGATCGCGGCGCGTAACCCGGACGACCGATACCCGTACGGCTACGGCAAGGCCGAGTCGGTGGCGGCCGCCGTGGTGGGATTTCTGTTGTTAGGTGCGGCTACGGGCATCGCGATCGAAGCCGTCCGCGAGATCGTCACTCCGCATCACGCGCCGGCGCCGTTCACACTCATCGTTCTCGGGGCCGTCATCCTCACCAAGGAGCTGCTCTTTCGGCGGGTGTTCGAGGCCGGCGCTCAGGCCGGAAGCCGTGCGGTGACGGCGGATGCCTGGCATCACCGGAGCGACGCGATCAGCTCCGCCGCGGCGTTTGTGGGAATCACGATCGCGCTGATCGGCGGGCGGGGCTGGGAATCCGCCGACGACTGGGCCGCGCTCGTGTCCTCGCTCGTGATCGTCACCAACGGCGTGAGCCTGCTCCGCCAGAGCGCGCGCGACCTGATGGACCGAGCCCCGGACCGCGACGTCCTCGCCACGGTCGCGGAGGCCGCTCGTTCGGTCGAAGGCGTCCGGGCGATCGAGAAGCTGATGGCGAGGCGGGCCGGCACGGGCTACTACATCGACCTGCACGTCCAGGCGGACCCCACGCTCTCGCTCCACGACGCCCATGTGCTCAGCGGAAAGGTGAAGACCGCGATCCGGTCTCGGCTCGAGCAAGCACGGGGGGTGCTGATCCACATGGAGCCGCATGAGTAATCGGAAGTCGGAAGTTGGGAATGGGGAATAGGGAATAGGGAATAGGGAATAGGGAATAGGGAATAGGGAATAGGGAATAGGGAGGAATCGGGAACGACTCACCTCTCATTGTCGACGGCGGATTTCCTCCTTTCGACGATTGCGGCCGCCTGGAACAAGCCATCCGCTGCCTGCAGCACCTTTCCCCGAAGTCGCGGGGCGAGATCGGGTCGCCCCGCTAAAAACCGCGTCACCATCGCGGCCGCGGTCGCGGTCTGGTGGCCGTCGAGTGTGGCGCTGAGCCAGCCCAGCGGGAAGAAAATGTCGCCCGTCCGCTTGATCTCCTCGATCATCGCAAGGCTTTGCGGGATGTATTTCTCCGCGGTCGCCGCGCGGAGCGGGTGGTGGAGATAACGCACCACGTCGAGCACCCACGGCTCCCGCCGCCGGTTCGCCGGGTCGGACAGGCTCTGAAAGACCGAATCGCGGACCCGGACGTCGGCGGAGAGCGCAGGCCGCACGAACCGGAACCGGGCTTGCCGGTCCGGGTTGCGGATCCGGCCCAGTTGCTCGTCGAGAATCGGATCTGCGTTAGGCACCCCGCGGAGCGCGATCGCTTCGGCCAGTGTGGTGTACTGTTCGTCGCTGAGCGGCAGGCCGGCGGGCGGGGTCCGGGTCCGCCAGATCGCCTCGAGCCGTGCCAATCCGTCGGGTGTGAGTGTCACCCCCACGAGCGCGTTGAAGTACCCGACCTTGCGTCCTGGTGTTGGGGCGGCTTCGAGCTCTCGCCACAACGTGGCTTCGAGGCCGGCTGCAACCGCGCGGCGCGGCTCGTCGGGCAGGAGTCGCCAGTAGGTTGCCTGGATCAACCCGAGCACTTGCTCCGAAACCAGCTCGTCGTGCTCCGACCCGAGCGCATCGACCGCCCGAGCGAGGAGGTCCCGCGGGTCGAGCTCTCCCGCGATCACGCTCTCATAGAGCGACGCCCATGCGACGCTCCGCATCAGCGGATCCTTGAGGCGCGGCACCCGGTCCAGCAGCGCGATCCGGCTGGCGGAGTCGAGCACGAAGCGGCCGTAGCCGACCCCGTTCGCGCCTAACATGACGAAGTCGGGACGGCCCGACCCGAGTCGAATCGACGCTTCGGCACCTCGCAGCTCGACCGCCATTGTCCGGACCGAGTCGCCGTAGCCGAGCGCGACTTCAACTCGCTGGGCCCAGCGGAGTCCGCGCCCACCGTTTGGATCGGACTGGTGGACCGAAATGCCTGCCGGTGTCCTGGTGGCCGTCACCGTGGGACGCCGGGCCGCTTCGACCCATGCTTTGCTCCACGAGCTCAGGTCTCTTCCGCTCACCCGGGCGAGGATCGCGATCAAATCCGCCCAGGTCGCGTTCCCATAGCGGTGCTCGCGGAGATAGACCCGGAGTCCCTTGCGCATCGAGGCTTCGCCGATCAGCCGCTCGAGCTGCCGCATCACGATCGGCGCCTTGTCGTAGATGATCGCGCCGTAGACGGAGCCGGCTTCGTTCAGGTTCTCGAGGTCCTGGCGGATCGGATTGGCGCCGGCCGTCCGATCGACCGCGTACGCTCCCGGGTAGTGGGCGAGGTAGAACCGGAGCTCGTGATTGATGTCGGGGAATGACGGCCCGGCGATCTTGCCTGCCATGAAGTTGGCGAAAACTTCCTTCATCCAGACGTCGTTGAACCACCGCATCGTCACCAGGTCGCCGAACCACATGTGCGCGGTCTCATGGGCGATCAGACTGGCGCGGCCGAGGAGCTGGTTGCGGGTTGCGGCCTCGTCGAGAAACAGGCCGCCGGCCCGGTACCACACCGCGCCCGGATGCTCCATCCCGCCGAACTGAAATGCGGGCACCGCGAAGAAGTCGAATTTATCGAATGGGAAGGGAATCCCGGTGTAGCGCTCGAGCCAGCGAAGCGATGCCGCTTCCAGATCGAATATCGCGGCTCGGTTCCTCGCGACCTTGGACGAATCGGTCTCGCGATGATAGAGATGGAAAGTCCTGCCGTCGCGCTCGGCGGTCTCCACGAAAAACTTGCCGGCGGCAACCGCGAAGAGATAGGTCGGGATCGGACGGGTCTCGGCGAACTCCAGGACCTGCGTCGCGCCGGACGTATCGCTGTGTGCGAGGCGGCCGTTCGCGACCGCGTGCCACCCGGCGGGGATCCGCAGCGTCAGGCGGAAGCGACCTTTGAGATCGGGCTGGTCGAAGCACGGAAGCGCGCTTCGGGCCCGATCCGGGACGAAGAGCGTGTAGAAAAAGTCGGCGTTCCGGTTGAGCGCGAGGTCGGTCGACGTGAACTCGATCGCGAGCGCCTGCTCCCCGGCGGGCAGGTGAGAGCCGTCGATGATCAGGTGCTCGTTGACCATCCGATAGGGGACGTCGCGGTCGCCGGAGCGCACCCGGCCGACATTCCCGGCCGGTGCGTTGAAGTCGAGCACGATCGGGAGGCCGCCGGTGCGGCGGCGAAATCGGATCAAGGCCCGGCCGCGGAGCGCGGCTCCGGCGCTCTCGGGAACTGCCCAGTCGAGATCGTACCTGACGTCCGAGATCTCGCGGCGCCTGAGCTCGGCGAGCTCGCGGGAGACGCCGGCCGCGGGAGCGGACGTGTCACCCGGGATCGCGAGCGAGACGATGCCGGTGAGGAGTTGCAAGACGAGCGCAGGCACAGTGGATCTCGTCGGGCCGGTGGGCCGCCTAACGCGTGAGGAAGCTCTCCGGGGTCAGGAAAAACTGGAGCTGCCCGCTGGCCGGGGCGAGCGACGTGGCCTTGATGCCCATCACGGCGCTCTTCGGAAAGTCCAAGTTCAAGCGGGTCGGCGATCCGGTGAGGATGAGCGAGGCAAGCTCGCCGAGCCACGGCTCGTGCCCGACTAGTGCGATCGTCTCGTCCTCGGCCGGGGTGCCGATCACGGCGGTGATTGCGGCCAGATCCGGGTCGTCGGCCAGCGGCGGACAGAGATGCCGTTGCTTTTTCCCAACGCCCGCCTCCACGGCCAGGATCCCCGCGGTTTGCCACGCCCGCTTCCACGGGCTGGCCCAGATGACTGCGGGCACAATCTGCAATCGCTGGAACCGACGGGCCATCCGACGCATGACTTTGCGGCCCTTGCCGACGAGGGGGCGCAGCGCGTCGTCGGGATACCGTTGGTCATCGCGCTCGGCGGCGAGGGCGTGGCGAACGAGGAGGAGAAGCATTGGGAAGGTTTCGCGTTGAGGGTCGCTTTTGGTGTTCGCATCCGGACCGAGTGTCCCGAATATAACGCCCAGGGTTGGCCTTTCCCTTGCACTGGGACGCGGTCCAGGACCCGAGCGGCAGGGCCTTCCGGCTAAAGGTTTGACATTCTTCGCCGAAAGTCTCTACCAAGGCCGCGATCCTGGGAAGAACCGCTCTGCTCCGGATGGAGTCTGCCGATGGCGAAGGTGCTCGTGCAGTGCCAGGTGCCTTGGGGCATGCGATCCGTCGAATGGCGGCTGCTCGACGCGGCGAAGTTCGCCGATCCCGAGCCCCGTAACGCCATGTGGGCATACACTCTCGACGGGATCACCTTCATCGGGTTTCCGTTCGATCCGGTGGAGACCGCGATGACGAC
>JBDTOH010000299.1:0-7219 GCA_039933355.1 Gemmatimonadota bacterium
CACGACCGTCGAGCGCGACGAGCCTCAGTCGATCCGCGACGCGACCCGTCACCTCCTGATCGAGATCGTGGCTCGGAACTCCATCGGCCCCGATGAGCTGGTGAGTGTGCTCTTTTCGGTGACCGCCGACTTGGCGAGTGAATATCCCGCCCGCGCCGCCCGCGACCTGGGCTGGTCGGACGTTTCGCTTCTCTGCATGTCTGAGATCCCGGTGCCCGGCGGCTTGCCTCGATGTATCCGCGTCCTGATCCACGCCGAGTTCGCGGAGCCCCGCTCACGGGTCGAGCACGTCTACCTGGGCGCGGCCCGGCTGCTCCGACCGGACTGGTCGGAAGGCGGCCGGGAAGGGCGTCCGAGAACGCCTAACGCGGATCGGTCCGGGCTCCCGGTTGGCGGCCCGGCGAGTCCCAAAACCTGAGCCCCGAACGCTGAATGCAGGGCGGTTGGCGGTTGCTCGCGCCGTCCGCCCGTCCCCGCTAAATTCACCATCCGACAGTGGGGTCACCAGGCGGCCCCGAGACCCGACACCCACACCAGTCCAGAGCGTCATGGCCACTCGCACGAGCACTCGCGCCAAAGCGTCCGCCCGCTTGGAGAAGGTCGATCTCCTGGAGTTCTACCGGTTGATCCTGCTCTCCCGTCGCATCGACGACAAGGAGATCCAGCTCAAGCGGCAGAATAAGATCTTCTTCCAGATCTCGGGAGCCGGCCACGAGGCGATTCTGGTCGCCGCGGCTAAGGTCCTCCGCGCCGGTTACGACTGGTTCTACACCTATTATCGGGATCGGGCGCTCTGCCTCGGCTTGGGGATGACGGCGACCGAGATGCTGCTCTCTGCAGTCGGCGCGGCGGACGACCCGAACTCGGGCGGGCGCCAGATGCCCTCGCACTGGGGTCACCGAGAGCTGAATATCGTGAGCGCCTCGAGCCCGACGGGGACCCAGTTCCTCCAGGCGGTGGGCGCAGCCGAGGCGTGGCTTCGGGTCTCCGAGAACGCCCTGATCCAAGACAAGGATCAGCTGATCAAGAACGACGAAGTCGTCCTGGTCACCACCGGGGACGGGACCACCAGCGAGGGTGAGTTCTGGGAGTCGCTGAACAGCGCCTGCAACTTGAAGCTGCCGCTGGTCTATCTGGTCGAAGACAACGGGTACGCGATCTCGGTCCCGATCGAGGTGAATACCGCGGGCGGCTCGATCTCGAAGCTCGTGGCGAGCTTCCCCGGTCTGTTCATTCAGGAGGTCGACGGCTGCGATCCGCTCGCCTCGTACGATGTCATGCTCAAGGCGGTGGAATACGCCCGCCAGCGGAAAGGTCCCGCGCTCGTTCACGCCAAAGTCATCCGGCCGTACAGCCACTCGCTCTCGGATGATGAGATCCTCTACCGGCCGCCTTCGGAGCGGTCCGAAGATGCGGCTCGCGACCCCGTTACCCGGTTTCCGAAGTACCTGCTGGAACAGGGCATCGCCAGCGAGGCTGAGCTCGAGCTGATCAAGAAGGAAGTGGAAGACGAGGTCGAGGTCGCGACCGCGACGGCTCTGGCCTCCCCGCAGCCCGGTACGGACACCATCTATCAGTTCGTCTACTCTCCGGACGTCGACCCGACCTCCGAGCAGTTCGACACCGAGGACGACCCCAAGTTCTCAGGCGAGCCGACCACGATGGTCGATCTGCTGAATGTCTGCATGAAGGATGAGATGAACCGCGATCCGCGGATCGTCGTGTTCGGGCAGGATGTGGCTGATGTGAGCCGAGAGGAGCACATCGGGCAGGTGAAGGGCAAGGGTGGCGTGTTCAAGGTGACGTTCGGGCTCCAGAAGACATTCGGGAGCAACCGGGTCTACAACTCACCGCTCGCAGAGGCCAATATCGTCGGGCGGGCGATCGGGCTCGCCACTCGCGGTCTCAAACCGGTGGTCGAGATCCAGTTCTTCGACTACATCTGGCCCGCGTACATGCAGATCCGGAACGAGCTCGCGATCATGCGGTGGCGCTCGAACAACGCGTGGGCTTCTCCGGCCGTGGTGCGGGTGACCTACGGCGGCTATCTCAAAGGCGGCGCCCCGTATCACTCGCAGACCGGGGCCGCCGTGTTCACCGGGATTCCGGGGCTTCGGGTCATCTGTCCCTCCACCGCGCTCGATGCGAATGGTCTGCTCCGGACCGCGATCCGGTGTGAGGACCCGGTGCTCTTCCTCGAGCACAAGCATCTCTATCGGCAGACCTACAACAAGGCCCCGAATCCCGGGCCCAACTTCATGATTCCCTTCGGCAAGGCAAAAGTCGTGCGGGAGGGGCGCGATCTGACCGTGGTGACCTACGGCGCCACGGTGCAGCGCTCGATCGTTGCCGCAAAGGAGATGGAGGAGCATCACGGCGTGAGCGTCGAGGTGATCGACCTGCGGTCGCTTTCCCCCGTGGATTGGGAGACCGTCTTCGCATCGGTCAAGAAGACCAGCCGGGTTATGGTGGTGTACGAGGACGCGATGTCGTGGGGTTACGGGGCCGAGATTGCCGCACGGATCGCGAATGACATGTTCGGGTGGCTCGATGCTCCGGTCAGACGTGTCGCCTCCACCGATACCTTCGTGGCGTACGCGCCTGAGCTCGAGGATGTGATTCTGCCGCAGATCGGCACGATCCGGAGCGCGATGGAGGAGATCGTCGCCTTCTGAGTCATGAACGCTCCGACTCCCAACCCTTACGGCACAGGGCTCGACAAGACCGCGGCTAACTACGCGCCTCTCACCCCGCTCACGTTCCTGGAGTGGGCGGCCCAGGCCGCGCCAAACCGGGTATCCGTCATCCACGGCGCGTGCCGCTTCACCTGGGCGGAGACGTACGCCCGCTGCCGCCGCCTCGCTTCGGCGTTGATCGCTCGCGGGGTGGGGCCTAACGACACCGTGGCCGTCATGCTCGCCAACACGCCCGAGATGTACGAGTGCCACTTCGGCGTGCCGATGACCGGGGCCGTTCTCAACGCGCTCAACACTCGGCTCGACTCCGACGCGATCGCCTTCATGCTCGATCACGGCGAAGCGAAAGTCCTCATCACCGATCGCGAGTTCTCCCCAGTTGTCGCCGCGGCGTTGCCGCTGACCGCCAGACGGCCGCTCGTGATCGACGTCGACGATCCCGAATACAAGGGAGACGGTGGCCGCCTGGGCGGGATCGAGTATGAGGCGCTGCTCGAAGAGGGCGATCCGTCGTTCGAGTGGACGCCGCCGTCGGACGAATGGAACGCGATCTCGCTCAGCTACACGTCCGGCACCACAGGAAATCCCAAGGGTGTGGTGTACCATCATCGCGGCGCCTACCTCAATGCGATGGGTGACATCCTGGCCTGGGGCATTCCGCGATACGCGGTCTACCTCTGGACTCTCCCGATGTTCCACTGTAACGGCTGGTGCTTCCCGTGGGCCCTCGCCGCGCTGGCGGCGACCAACGTGTGCCTGCGGCGGGTCGACGCCGGACAGATCCTCTCGCTGATCCAACAGCATGGAGTGACTCACTACTGCGGCGCTCCGATCGTTCACAACACGATCCTCAATGCGCTGGCCGCGCTGCCTAACCGGCTCGGCCATCCGGTCCATGGGCTGGTCGCGGGGGCCGCGCCCCCGGCCGCGACGCTCGCGGCGGCGGAACAGGCGGGCATCGATATTACCCACGTCTATGGGCTGACCGAGGTCTATGGCCCGGCGACGGTTTGCGTGAAACAGGACGAGTGGGCCGGCTTGAGTCTGTTGGAGCGAGCCAAGAAGAACGGGCGCCAAGGCATCCGCTACGTCGTCGAAGAGGCGGTGACTGTGCTCGACCCCGCGACCATGAAGCCGGTTCCGCACGACGGCGAGACGATTGGTGAGATCATGTTTCGCGGCAACGTGACGATGAAAGGCTATCTCAAGAACGAGAAGGCCACGTTGGAAGCGTTCGCGGGCGGCTGGTTCCATACCGGCGATCTGGCGGTCGTCCAACCGGACGGCTATATGAAGGTCAAGGACCGCTCGAAGGACATCATCATCTCCGGCGGGGAGAACATCTCGTCGCTCGAGGTCGAGGACGTCCTCTGCTACCACCCGGCTGTCCTTGCCGCGGCGGTGGTGGCCCGTCCCGACTCCAAGTGGGGTGAGACACCGTGCGCGTTCGTCGAGCTCAAGGCCGGAGTGACGGTCACCGAAATAGAGCTGATCGAACACTGCCGCGGTCGGCTCGCCCACTTCAAGGCGCCTCGGCACATCGTGCTCGGAACGTTGCCCAAGACATCGACCGGTAAGATTCAGAAGTTCATCTTGCGAGAGCGGGCCAGGTCCGCGGCCGCCATCGAGTAGAAGACGAAGAGCGAGGGTCCGATGGGAACCAGTGCGCCAGTAGCAGTCGAGCAGCCGTTCGTTCTATCCGAACGCGACGGCGGTCGCGTCACCCTCACGCTCAACCGGGGCGATCGGTTCAATCCGTTGTCTTCGGCGATGATTGCGGCGCTCCAGGCCGAGCTCGACCTGCTCGCGACGGACCGGGAAGCGCGAGTCGTGGTAATCGCCTCCCACGGCAAGGGCTTCTGCGCGGGTCACGACCTCAAGGAGATGCTCGCGCACAAGGGAGACAACGCGTGGCAGCGGAAGCTCTTCGACGACTGTAGCCGGATGATGGAGACGCTCACCCAGCTCCCGCAGCCGGTGATCGCGAGGGTGCACGGCATCGCGACCGCGGCCGGTTGCCAGCTCGTCTCGATGTGCGATCTCGCCGTGGCTTCCGACGTCGCGGCCTTCGCGCTCCCCGGCGTCAACATCGGCGTCTTCTGCACCACGCCGGCCGTTGGCGTCGCCCGGAACGTGGGACGCAAGCGAGCGATGGAGATGCTTCTCACGGGCCAGATGTTCGATGCCAAGACCGCGCTCATGTGGGGTCTCGTCAATCGAGTGGTGCCGCCCGATCAGCTCGACGCCGAGATTCGAAAGTTCACCGACATCATCCTTGCCCGAAGCCCCGCCGCGATCGAGTTGGGTAAGCAGGCGTTCTATCGCCAGATCGACGAGCCGCTCGCGGCAGCTTACGACACCGCGACCGACGCGATGGCCTGCAACCTCATGCTCGACGATGCGGCCGAAGGGATGGGGGCATTCTTGGGTAAACGGCCGGCAATCTGGCGGGGGCGCTGAGCGGGATTCACGCGGCACCAAGGAGCAGGCTGATGAAGTTTCGGGAGTTTCTCGTCGTGACCCATCGCTGGATCGGCCTCGGCGCCGCCATCGTCTTGCTTGCGGCGGGCGCGACCGGCGCCGTGCTCGTCTGGGTTCAGCATACCGACGGCGATACGCTCACCCGCCTCCACACCCGCCTGCTCATCGGTGAGCCCGGGGAATGGCTCGTCATCACATCGACCATCGCTGCCGTTCTGCTCGCGATTGGAGGAGTCATCCTCTGGTGGCGGCGCAAGATCTTTGCGCTCCGCCGGGGTCGAAGCGCGTGGCGCACCTGGTTCGATCTACACCATGCGGTCGGGATCTTCGGGACGATCGTGATGTTGCTGATTGCCGCGTCGGGCTTGGGTCTCGTCTTGACGGAGGAGGAAGGAGAGGAAGAGGGCTCCCGCCCGGTGGAGACCGCTCCGGAGGTGGTCGACCCGGTTCGGCGCCTCGTCTACGACCTCCACACGGGCTCGCCGTATCCGCTTCCGGTGAAGATCGTCTACGCGTTAGGCTCGTTGGCGTTCGTGATGCAGTCGATCTCGGGCTACAAGATGTGGCGGAAGCCCGCCGCCGAGCGGGACCAGGCTTGAAGCGTCCCTAACGCTTGCGGCAGATCATCAGCTCTGTGGTTGGACTCTCCCGGCGGCTCGCGACGAGACGGCATTCGATTCCGAACAGCATTCGCCCGAGCAGGCCCCCAAGCGCGTCGCTGAGCAGCGCAGGGGACACCATCGCCGTCCACGCCCAGTGGGCGAGGCGCGAGGTGGTATCGATCGGATAGTTCATCAGCACGAACATCGGGACTCGATCGACGATCTCGAAGCCCGCAGCTTGGACCGCGGCCGTCGATTCGGCCAGTGAGCGGCTGGCTTGGTGCACCACCCGCATCGTCGGACGATGGATGAAATTGTCCGACCAAAGAAACCATCCGCCGGGTTTGAGCAGAGCGCCGATGTTGGCGAGGGCCCGCGCGTACCGCTCGTCGTCCACGATATGAAAGAGGACGTCAAATGCGGAGGCGGCGTCGAATGAGCCGCGCTGGCCGGCCAGCTCAGTGCCGAGCGCCGCGCCGATATCAGCTCGGAGAAAGGTCGCCTGCGGAAACCGCCCTCGGAGCTCGCTGACGGCGACATCAGTGATGTCGACCCCGGTAACCCGCGCTCCCCTCGCGAGCCATCGCTCGACGTAGAAGCCGGTCCCCGATCCGATGTCGATCACTCGGAGCTCGCTGCCCGCAGCCCGGGGTTGGGCGGGGGCTTCCCGAAGGCTCGGCGCCCGCTGTCCAATCGCCCACTTCTCTGCGACCCGGTCGAACACGACCCGCCGCACCTTGTACATCCATTCGTTGTACTGCTTCCCCAGCCTCAAATAACCAACGCCTTCGAGACTGAAGTGGTCGCGAAGGCGCTTTTCCCAATAATTCTGAGCGTCGAATTCGCTCAACCCATCGCCTCTTTGATCTCGCCGGCCGCCGCGATCAGGTTCTCGACGTCGCGCGAGAGGGCCCGCGCCTGTTGGGTCGCCTGAGTGATGTCGCCAAGAACTGCGTTGACACCGGCGGACCGGAGCCTGATCAAGTCGAAGCGGACGTTCTGCATCGCAAGCACGCTGGACTCGATCCGGTCGGCGATCGACTGACGCCGGCTCATGAGCTCCGTTGCGGTCTTGACCTGCTGCTCGAGCAGTCGGATCCGGCGGCTTCGCTCCTCGCTGTCGGGCTGGCCGCTGAGCTCGTCGAGCTGGCGCCTGATCCGGTCCGGTGTCTCCTTGCCGAAGTTCTGATCCATCTCGTTGAGCGTTTTTCCGAGGTCGAGCGCCCGCGCGTACAGCCCTTCGGTCGTCTCGACGATATCGGGCAGGAGCTGACGCTCGGAGGCCGGCAGCTTCTCCATCAGGCTGAGGATGGCCGCTCGGTCCGTGTGCACCTGCTTCACCTTTTCATACTGGGCGCCGTACTCCGCTTCGGTCGGCGGCGCCAGGTTCTTGCGACCCTTCTGTCCCTTCGCCCCTGGTATCTGGACGGCGTCTGGAGC
>JBDTOH010000300.1:0-7187 GCA_039933355.1 Gemmatimonadota bacterium
CGGCGGAGGAGAGACTGAGGACGACGCCGCCGGTGATCAGCGCGGGAATCCGCCGCCGAGCGAGAAGGCGGGGAAACAAGACCCCATACGACGCATAGAAGGCAACCAGGTTCGGCGCGATCGAAACCAGCCCGACCGGTGAGGTGAACAGAACGGCGAAAAGCGAAGGCAGCTGGCGATACTGGATGCGGAAGAGCGCGAACACGAGCGCGAGGAGCAGCAGGTATACGGTCCAATAGCCGACGTGCAGCAGCGCGATGACCTTCCGCTTCATCCTCTTTCCTTCTTGGTCGCGTACAGAACATAGCTCACCAGCGAAACCGCGACAAAACTCGCCACCGCGATCGACTGGACGTTGACCGGAAGGTAAGTCGCGGTTCGATACTTCCCGTCGATCAGGAAGTCCACGCCGGTGAGCGCGTACGGAAATGCATAGTTGAAGGAGGTGTTCAAGAATCCGATCGAGCCGATCCAGAGGGCTAAGCCGACGCCCACCGGCACCATGAAGTTCTTGAACTGAAGCGAGAGCAGATACTGGAGTGCGACGACGGGCAGGCAATCGATGAAGAAATGTAGGTTGCGCTTCGCGAAGAGCGCATAGGGAATCGGCGGAGCGAACGCTGCTGAGTTCTTCACCAGCAGCGCGGGGAGGGCGCCCGACAGGAAGACCCCGACGTTGAGCACTACGAACAGCTGGACGAGCATCACCAGGATCATCATGAGCTTCGCGAGGAAGATCGTCGCGAGCGGCTGCGGGCTCGTGTGGACCTGCTTCCAGGTGTTGTTCCGGTACTCGAGCTGGGCGACCAGGGCGGCGATCAGGATGACCATCATCGGAAGGATCAGGATGGACATCGACTCCCACGACTGAGTCCAGTGCTTCTCCCAGAAGTCGGGCGAGCGGTACAAGGCCGGTAGCGCGCTCGGCCGGCGGAGTCGGGCCGCGAGCACGATCACCGGGACGAAAAGTCCACCCGCGAGGATCAGCCACGACGCCAGACTCCGCCTGAGCTTGAGCCGTTCGCTTGCGAGGCAACGAAAGAAAGCAGTCGGCATCGATCAGTCTCCTACCAACTCCAAGAAGATGCTTTCGAGATCCTTCGCGCCGGTGGCGATCTCGTGAACATCGATGCCGGCGGTCACCAGCCCGCGGTTGATCTGGCCGATCTGGGCAGGCGTAACCCGCGGCACGACGACCTTGCCCCGCTCGAGCCGGGCCGGCCACCCTCCGCCGGTCAGGATTTGCAGCGCTTGGGAATTGTCGCTCGTGTCGAGCGCCGTCGCCGACGCTTCCTCCTGCTTCGCCACCAGCGAGTCGAGCGTGCCCTGGAACATGAGGGCCCCCCGATGGATGATGCCGACGTGGGTCACGAGGCGCTCGACTTCCGAGAGGAGGTGGCTCGAGACGACGATCGTCGTTCCGCGGGTTTGGTTCAGCTCGGTCAAGAGGTCGCGCATCTCGAGGATGCCGTGGGGATCGAGCCCGTTGGTGGGCTCGTCGAGGACGAGGAGCGCCGGCTCGTGGAGCAGCGCGACCGCGACGCTCAGCCGCTGTTTCATGCCGAGCGAGAACTGTCCTGCCCGCTTGGAGCGGGTGCCCGCCAAGCCCACGAGGCCGAGGACCTCGTCGATCCGGCTGGCGGGGCAACGGAACACCGTCTGCCAGATCTTCAAGTTCTCACGGGCCGTCAGGTGCCCGTAGAGCGAAGGGCTCTCGATCGACGAGCCGACTCGGGCGAGAATGTCGACCCGATTGTCTGCGAGGGGCTGACCGAGCACCCGGATGCTCCCGCTCTGCTTTGCGAGGAGACCGAGGACCAGCCGGAGCGTCGTGGTCTTGCCGGCGCCGTTAGGGCCCAGGAACCCGTAGATAGAACCGGTCGGGACTTGGAGATCGACCTCGCGGAGGACCATTTCCGTCCGGGTGAACCGATGGGTCAGCTTGCTGGTTTCGAGAGCGTACATGGCTAAGTGCGCGCATCCTGTTGAGGCGGACAGCGCAACGATAGCCGGGTGGGACGAGGCGATCTACACCGATTCGGCCAATCGTTCGACCCGGTCGGCAAAATCGGGCTTTGGTCCTGCAGGCGGTAGCGGTGCGCCCGGCTACTTTTGAGCCATGATACCCCTTCCCCGCTCGCGCCGGTTCACGTTGCTCGCTGGACTCGCGGCGCTCGGAGCGGTGCTGTTCGTCCCCTTTCTGCAGGCGAGCGCACCTGGCCAACTCTCGACGGGCTTCGCCGTCGCCTTCGTCGGGGTGGCGACCGGGGTCGCGGCGCTCGCCACGTGGTTCGGCCTGGCTTGGGCGGACGGCGCGGGTCTCCCGATGCCGCTGCTCCGCGCCTTCGAGACCAGGACCGCGGCGCCGCGCATGGGACGTCCAATCGGATGGGCGGTGCGGGGCGGAGCGGCGTTCGGCATCGCGGGGATCGCCGCTCTACGCATCGCTCACATTCCGGGCGGGTCGGGCTCGCTGCCGGTCAAGATCGGCTCCGCTCTCTTTGCGGCCGTCACGCTCGAGTCGGTTCTGCATCTTGCGATCATGAGCGGGGTTGTTCGAGCGACAGGACGGATCTGGGCCGGCATTGCGGCCGCGACAGTCGCATTCATTCTCTTCCACCTGAGCACGCTGGGCGGCCAGCCGGCCTCCGTCGTGGCACTCGCAACGATCGCCAACGGCCTCGGCGGATTGCTGTTCGGCTTGCTCTACGCGCGGCACGGGTTCGAATCGCTGGTCGTAGCTCATCTGATCGCGCACGCGATCACGGTTGGGTTCGCGTGAAGGCGCGGCCCCGAGGATTCAGGGCCGAGGCACGGGACGCCGGATCGGCTGCCCGGGGGTCGCTCCGTCCACCAGCTTCTCATTACGGACGACGAAGGTTCCGTTCACCAGAACGTGGACGATCCCCGCCGATGCCTGCGCCGGCTCCGCGAAGGTCGCCCGGTCGATCACTCGCTCGGCGTCGAAGATCGTGACGTCGGCGTCGGCGCCGACTTTGATTCGGCCCTTGTCGCGCATCTGCGGCACGGCGGTCTCGAGCCGGCGGGCCGGCATCAGCGCCATCTTCCGAAGCGCTTCCATCAGCGTGAGGACTTTCTTCTCCCGCACATAGCGTCCGAGCACCCGCGCGAACGTGCCCGCGCTCCGCGGATGGGCGCGCCCGTTGATATAGGTGACGCCGTCGCTCGCGATCATCACCAGCGGATCGGCGATCGCAAAGTCGACCGACGCCTCCGGGATCACGTGCGCGATGATCATCCCACCCTGCTTGCGGTGCGCCGCCCAGTTGGCCGCGGTGAGCCGCTCGCCGGTCGCGACCCATTCGATGTCGTTATAGCTCGCGCCTAACCGGTCGGTCCAGCCGTCGTCGAAGATCGCGGCCCGGATGTCGGTCGACGCCGCGGTGTAGGGATAGACCTCGGTCGTGATGTCGATGCCGTGCTGCCGGGCGCCGGCGATCATCGAGAGGATCTCGGGCACCTGGCCCAGCCCGCTGCTCCCGACGTGCACCATCTGCACGGAGGCGCCGGTGATCGCGGCGGCGGCGATCAGCTCCTCGACCGCCTCGACGCTGCTTCCGGGCTCCTTGACGCTCGCAAACCGGTCGTGGACGAAGTTGGTCACGCCGCGCTCCGCGCCGACCCGGAACATCCGCACGATCTCGCCCCGAGTCGCTCCGGGCATGTACTGGATGCCGTAGCCGATGCCGAGGGCCCCCGCGTCGAGGCCTTTCCTAACGTTGTCGGCGATCCGCTCGATCTCCTCGGGCCGGGCGTTGCGGTAGATGGAGGCGGGACCGGCCGGTACGCTGTCGGTGAGGACCGCGGCTCGCGCGTCGCCGTGACTCATCGTCGCGCCGTAGTTGATCACCGCGCGTCCAGCCCGCTCGGCGTACCACGGCTGCACGGCCCCGGTGCCGCCTTCGAGCTCGAGCGCAGTGGTGACACCGTCGCGAACCTGGAAGCGGCTGCTGACGGAGTCCTGACCGTGCGCGTGGAGGTCGACGAACCCCGGCCCGACGACGAGGCCCTGCACGTCGACGACCTGGCGACCGGTGAGCGGCGTGCTGGAGATCGCTGCGATCTTATTTCCGTTGATCCCCACCCAGCGGATCGCGTCCAGGCCGGACTCCGGGTCGATCACGCGCCCCTTCGCGAGCACGATGTCGTACGTCTGCGCGGCGAGAGCTGCGGAAGCGAGCGGGACCAGCGCAGTCGCGAGAAGCAAGGCAAGCCGCAAAGGTCGGCCGGGGAGTGGTCGCGCCATCAGTCCTCCGAGAACGGGGTCGACGTGGGACGATCTCGAGATTCCCGAACCGAACCACGGCGGAAACGAGAGGGCCGGTGATTGTCCCGTGAACGCTCACCGATCGGATGGAATATAGACTCACCGCGTCCTAACACCGCAGACTAGACTCCAATGGAGATGCCATTTCGGGCGGAGCGAGGGATCCCAGGTCGCGGTGTCCACTCACCAGCAACGCACGCCGCAGCGGCAAGCCCTCTAGGCCAATCCGAGAGGGCATTGCTGGGGAACCGGATCACTCGTACCGGAGCGCCTGGATGGGATTGAGCGCTGCGGCCTTCCTCGCCGGGTAGAATCCGAAGAAGACTCCGACGGCGCCCGAGAAACCGACGGCGAGAAAGACTGCCGAGGCGGGGGTCGCGGTCGCCCAGCCGGTCAGGTGGCCGAGCAAGAGCGCTCCGCCGACGCCGACGGCGAGGCCCACGAGCCCGCCGAGGACGCTCATGACCACGCTCTCCACCAGGAACTGCGTGAGCACGTCGCTTCCCCGCGCGCCGACTGCCATGCGAATGCCGATCTCGCGAGTCCGCTCCGTCACCGAAACCAGCATGATGTTCATGATGCCGATCCCGCCAACCACCAACGAGACGGACGCCATGGCCGCGAGGAGCGCGGTCATCACCGCCGTGGTGCTCGATGCGGTGGCGGCGATCTGGGTTTGATCGCGAATCGTGAAATCATCGGGTCCGTTGGTCAACCGATGGGAATCCCGGAGGATGTCGGTGATCTCGATCTTGCCGGCGGCAAGATCCGCCGTCGACGAGGTGCTGGCCAGGATCTGTCCCACGAATGCAAACCCGCTGAGCCGCGCCTGGGCCGTCGTGTAGGGGACCAGAATCACATCGTCCTGGTCGCCTCCGCCCGACGTCTGGCCTTTGGTTGCGAGCACGCCGAGGACGGTAAACGGCGTGTGGCCCAATTGAATCCTCGCGCCGACCGGATCCTGATCCGGAAAGAGATTCCTCGCCACGGTGCTTCCCAACACCGCAACGGCCCGCTTGGCTTCGATATCGGCCTCGTTGAACCAGCTGCCGCTCGTCGCCGTCCAGTCTCGAATGCTGGGATAGTCGGTGGTCACGCCGTCCACTTCGGTGCGCCAGTTGCCCACGCCGCCGATCACCTGAGTGCGGGTGACAATCACTGGCGAGACCGCGGCCAAAGTCGTGGCCTCCCGCTTGATCGCCTCCGCATCGGCAACGGTTAGGCGGTTGAAGGTACCGGCCCCAAGGCTCACCGCCCCCTGAGCCGCGCCCGCGGTGACGACGAGCAGGTTAGTGCCCAGGCTGTTGATCTGAGCCTGGATCTGGGTCTGCGCGCCGTTCCCGATGGCCACCATGACGATCACCGCGCCCACGCCGATCACGATGCCGAGCATCGTCAGCATGGTGCGCATCTTGTTCTTCACGATGCTCTGCAGCGCGATCGTGAGAAGAGTCACCTGTCTCATGAGAATGCCTCCGGCCGCGAATCGTTGGCGGCGCCTGCCATCGGGTCGTCGAGGAGCGAATCGGGCCCCTCGGCGTCAATCATCACCAAGTCCTCGGCGGCGTTGCGGGGCACCAGCACCGGCGCATCCCGCCGGATCCGCCCATCACGGACGTCGATGACTCGAGTCGCATACTGCGCGATGTCGAGCTCATGGGTGACGAGGACGAGGGATATGCCCTGCTGGTTCAAAGCCTGGAACAACGCCATGACTTCGATGGCGGTCCGACTGTCCAGATTGCCGGTCGGCTCGTCGGCGAGGAGCAGGGTAGGCTCACTCACGAGAGCGCGCGCGATGGCGACCCGCTGTTGCTGACCGCCCGAGAGCTGGCTCGGATGGTGATCGAGCCGGTCGCCAAGGCCGACCCGTTCGAGCGCCGCCTTGGCGAGGACCTTGGGATCGCGGGGCTTCCGGGTGCGGTCGTAGAGGAGCGGAAGCTCGACGTTCTGGAGCGCGGTCGTCCGGGCGAGCAGGTTGAATCCCTGAAAGACAAATCCGAGCTTCTGGTTTCTGAGGTCGGCGAGCGCGTTGCGGCTGAGGCCGTCCACCCGGGCGCCGTCGAGGAGATAGCGCCCTCCCGTCGGCGTATCGAGGCAGCCGAGGATGTTCATCAACGTCGACTTGCCCGACCCCGACGCGCCCATAATGGCCACAAACTCTCCTCGCCTGATCGTCAGGTCCACGCCCCGCAGCGCGTGGACCTTGGTCTCGCCGGTCTCGTAGATCTTTTCAACGCCTTCCAGCTGGATCACTGGAGCTGGGTCCTGTATCGATGCGGTCATAGTCTCATGTCTCCTGATTACACGGGGCCGGCACGTCGGCCGCCACCCTGAGTACGCTGCGGTTGGAGCGGATTGGTCGTCCCCGCCGCCGGAGTCGTGACGGCGGCACCGGGGACCGTCATTCCGATCACGACCTCGGTGCCGGCGGGAAGCTTGTCGCCGAGGATGACGGTCCGCTGTCCGTCGCTGATCCCGGTGGCGACTCGAGTGCCGACGAGCTTGCCATCCGGCCCAACCCGCCAGAGCGTCCCGCCAGGTGCGCGGGCCGGCGGGGCGCCGGAGGCTCCGCCCGACGTGAGCGAGCCGCGAGCCGCCACCTGCGTCGCGGCTGTGCTATCGTGCCTGGTCCGCCCGACCCGGGCGCCGGTCGCCTGGCCGCCGGCCGGCTTGGTAATCGCGGCATCGACCGGCCGAAACCGGAGCGCCGCGTTAGGTACCATCAGCACATTGGTCGCCGCGCCGGTCACGAAGCTGACGGTCGCCGTCATGCCGGGGAGCAGAGAGCCGTCCGGATTCTCGACCGCGATGACCGTGGTGTAGTTGACGACATTGTCCTGGGTCTTCGACTGGAGCCGCACCTGCTTCACGCGGCCCGAGAAGGCGCGCGCCGGAT
>JBDTOH010000301.1:0-7182 GCA_039933355.1 Gemmatimonadota bacterium
GCGAGCTCGAGAAGCTGGTGCTCACCAAGTGGCAGGTGTTCTGGAAGGATCAGCTCGGCCGCTTCTACGGCGATCGGCTCCACGAGGGTCACTATTTCGACCCGGCGCTCCGTGACATCGAAGCGCTCATCACCAGCTCGCAGGGCCGCGTTACCGGCGACACGCGGGTCCGGCTCGCCGCGGGCCGCTACCTGGTCGTCGGGACCCGAAGTCTCCACAGCATGATGGACCGGAGCGTCGCGACCTACGGGGAGGAGAATCGGCTCTGGACCGGCGACGAAGCGCGAGCGTTCGCACGGGTCTCCGCCGTGCCGTCGCTCCTCGCCGCCCGCGCAGCGAAGGAGCGCTAAGTGGTCAGAACAACGCGGCTCCGGCTCGACCGGGTCTCCTCGTCCACGAAGAACGCCCGGCTGGCCGCCGAGGTGATTGTGGGCGACGAGATCATCTCGGAGGAAGGCCGGATCCTCGCGGTCCGGATCCTGACCGACAAGTCGAGCTACAACACGGTCGAGGATCCTACCGGCCGGATGGTCGCGCTCCGCAGCGGGGACGTCCTGGCGGGAACGCTCGGCGTTAGGCGGGCGCTCCGGGGGTACGCCGGCGACGTGCCCGCTGCGCTCGAGCCCGGCGATACCATCGAGGTCCTCAACCTGGGCGGAATCCTGGGCCGGTGCACCTCGGTCAACCCGGACATCGGGCCGCCGTTCAAGGCCGAGGTTCTCGGTGCGGTCCTCACGTTTCCCGAGATGGGTGACCGGATCGGGCGGCAAGCGACCATTCGCGACAACTCGGTGCCGTCGGCCGAGTCGCTGGTCATTCCGATTCCCGTGGTGTACGTGGCAGGTACCTGCATGAACTCCGGCAAGACCGTCGCCGCGACCGAGCTGGTCCGCGGCCTCGCCCGCCGCGGCCTCCGGGTCGCGGCCGCCAAGCTCACCGGCGTCTCGCTCATGCGCGACACGCTCGCCATGCTCGACGCCGGCGCGATCGCGGCGCTGACCTTCAACGACGCAGGCATCGCGACCACGCACGCGGGGATGACGGTACCGGTCGCGAAGGGCATCTTCAACCGGCTGGCGAGCCGCCAGTCCGGCTCGCCCGACGTGATCGTGGCGGAGCTGGGCGACGGCATCCTGGGCGAGTACGGCGTCCAGGACATCCTCGACGATCCTGAGCTGATGAGCGTGTCGGCGGCCCAGATCATGGCGGCGCCCGATCCGGTCGGCTGCTGGGGCGCGCTCCAGCTCTACAACGACCGGTTCCACCTGCCGATCGCCGTCTTCACCGGACCGGCGACCGACAATCAGGTCGGCCGCGACTACGTGATCAACACGTTAGGCTATCCGGCCCATAACGCGCTCCGCGATGCTGAAGGGCTCGTCGATGTGATCGCCCGCGAGATCGACCGGTGGCGCCTCCAGCATCCGAGCGAGGCGGCGTGAGGATCGCGGTGATCGGCGCCGCCGGGTACGCCGGCGGCGAGCTGCTCCGCATTCTGGCGTCTCACCCCGACGTGCGTGAGTGGGTGGCGACCAGCCGGAGCCAGGCTGGAAAGCCGGTCGGCGAGGTCCACCCGCAGCTCGCCGGCGCGCCGGACGCGCGGTTTGCGGGCCTCGCCCCCGCAGAAGCGGCTCGCGGCCGGGACGTCGTCTTTCTCGCGCTCGAGCACGGCGAGTCGTCGAAGGTGATGGGTGAGATCATCGACGCCGGACCGGGTCTCATCGTCGACCTCGCCGCCGACTTTCGGGTTCACGACGGCCGCCTCTACGAGCGGTTCTATGGATCCCATCCGGCGCCCGCGCTGGTGCACCGGTTCGAATACGCCCTCGCGGATATCCGGGGAACCTCACTCGCCGGCGCCAAGGGTCTCGCCGCACCCGGCTGCTTCGCGACGGCGGCGCAGCTCGCGCTCTATCCGCTCCGTCAGACGACGCTTGCCGGGATTCCGGCGATCTGGGCCATCACCGGCTCGAGCGGTGCCGGCGTCACGCCGAAGCCCACGACGCATCATCCCGCCCGGGCCCATAACGTGTTCGCGTACTCGGTCCTCGGCCATCGGCACGAGGCCGAGGTGCTCGAGCAGTGGCGCGCGTGGCGGGATGACCCGGCCGCGGCAGCCCGGATGTTGGTCCATTCGGGGCCGTTCGTGCGGGGGATCTACGCCACGCTCCACGCAACCCTCGCCGAGCCGGTTGCGGCAGCGGTCGTCGAGCAGGTCCGGCGAGACTACACCGGCCGGCCCTTCGTCCGCCTAACCACCGCTCCGCCCGACCTCACCCACGTCGTCGGCACCAACACCGCGCTGATCTCGGCCGCGGCGTCGGCGGACGGCTTCGAGGTGCAGATCTCCGTGGCGCTCGACAATCTGGTGAAGGGCGCCGGCGGCCAGGCGGTCCAGGCAATGAACCTGGCCCTCGGACTCGACGAGCGGGCCGGCCTCCTGGCCGGTCCGGTATTTCCGATCTGATGAGGAGCGAATGACGGACCCGAAGACTCGTTCGACGCCGGCGGGGAGCGCGCTTCTCCCGGTCTACGCGCAGTTCCCGCTTCGGGCGGTCTCGGGCCAGGGCTCGTGGATCACCGACGACAAGGGACAGAAGTGGCTCGACGCCTACGGCGGTCATGCCGTCACGTCGACGGGCCACTGTCACCCGTCCGTCGTCGAGGCGATCCGAGACCAGGCCGGGAAGCTCATCTTCTATTCCACCGTGATCCCCCACGCCGCTCGGGAGACCCTCGCGGACCTGATCGCGTCGCTTTGTCCCGACCCGTTAGGCCGGGTGTTCTTCTGCAACAGCGGCGCAGAGGCGAACGAGAACGCGTTAGGTCTCGCCCGGAAAGTGACCCGACGTGAGACCATCGTCTCGATCCGGGGAGGCTGGCACGGGCGGACGGTGGCCACGCTGGCCGTGACGGATGGGGCGAAGTACGCCGAAGGCGCCATGCGGGCCGGGATTCCGCTCTCGGTCAAAGTCCCGTTCAACGACATCGCGGCCCTGACCGCCGCAATCGACGACACGGTCGCCGCGGTGATCATCGAGCCGGTCCAGGGGCTCGCCGGCGCCCGCGACTGCTCGCCCGACTTTCTCCGCGCCGCCCGGATCGCCTGCGACCTCCACGGCGCGGTGCTGATCTTTGACGAGATCCAGTGCGGCGTCGGCCGGTGCGGCGCGTTCACCGCCGCGGAAGCCTTCGAAGTGACGCCCGACATTCTCACCCTCGCCAAAGGTCTCGCCTCCGGCCTGCCCATCGGCGCCATGGTGGCGACGGTCGCGATCACGAGCGGGCTCAAGATCGGCGATCTGGGCAGCACCTTCGGCGGCGGACCGGTACCGTGCGCCGCGGCGATCGCCACGATTCAGGTGATTCAACGCGAGCGGCTCGTCGAGAACGCGGTGATGGTGGGCGATCAGATCCGCCGGAGCGCCCAGAAGCTGAAGGGCGTCATCGAGGTTACGGGACGCGGACTGTTGATCGGGATCCGGCTGGACCGGCCCGCGGCTCAAGTACAACACGCGCTGTTCGAGCACCGGATTCTGACCGGCACCTCGGGCGATCCTGCCGTGCTCAGACTCATGCCTCCGCTCACGTTCTCGCGCGCGGAAGCCAATCTCCTGCTCGACGGTCTCAGAAGAGCTCTGCTATGAGAAAGCGCGATTTTCTCGCGATGGAGGAATGGGGTGCCGAGGCGATCGACCGGCTCCTCGAACTCGCGGCCAAGGTGAAGCGCGGTGAGGTGAAAGGCGGGCTCGAGCGGAAAGTGCTCGCGGCCGCGTTCATGGATCCCAGCCTCCGGACTCGCGCCAGCTTCGAATCGGCGATGTTCCTTCACGGCGGGCACATGATCGTGCTCGAGCCGGGGCGGGGAAGCTGGTCGCTGGAGACCGAGACCGGCGTCGTCATGGAAGGCACCGCGGTCGAGCACTTGATCGAGACGTCCCGGGTTCTCGGCCGTTATGCGGATGCCATCGGCGTGCGGGTGTTTCCGAAAGGGACGGAGTGGGTCAAGGAACGCCAGGACCGCGTGATCCGCGACTTCGCCGCCTATTCGGAGAAGCCCGTCATCAATCTCGAGTCGGCCCGGCGGCACCCGTGCCAAGGCCTTGCCGATGCGCTCACCCTCAAAGAACAGCTGGGCGACCCGCGCGGCAAGCGGTTCGTCCTGAGCTGGGCGTGGCATCCCAAAGCGCTGCCGACCGCAGTCCCCGCGAGCGCCGCGATCGCCGCAGCGCAGTTAGGCATGGATCTGGTCATCGCCCGGCCGCCGGGGTTCGATCTCGATCCGGACGACATGGCGGTGATTCACAAGCTCGCCGCCGAGCAGGGCGGGCGGGTCTCGACGGCGGACAGCCAGATCGAGGCGCTGATCGGCGCGGATGTCGTGTATGTGAAGTCGTGGGGCTCGCTCGGACACTTCGGGCGGCCCGATGAAGAGCGCGCCTTCCGCGCCAACCTGCGTTCGTGGCGGATGACCATGGAAGGCCTCAAAGCGACCAACCGGGGCGCCGCCAAGGTGATGCACTGCCTCCCGGTCCGCCGCAACGTCGAGATCGACGATGCCGTCCTCGACGGGCCCTGCTCGGTCGTGATCGATCAGGCGGAGAACCGGCTGCACGTCCAGCGGGCACTGCTCCTCGAACTGATCGGGAACGGGAACCGATGACGATGGTCGACTCGCCACGCGCCCTCGCGGGCCTCAAGGGCGCGCTCCGCTACGTCCGCGCCTATCGCGATCACGTGTTCGTCGTCAAGATGGGCGGCGAAGTGCTCGCCGATCCGCACGTGCTCGATCAGGTCGCCGCGCAGCTCGCGCTGCTCCATTCGCTCGGCATTCGGCTCGTCGTGGTCCACGGCGGCGGCCCCCAGGCGAGCGCGCTCACCCGTCGGTTAGGCATGGAGCCTGTGATGGTCGCGGGCCGCCGGGTCACCGACGACGAGGCGCTCGAGGTGGCCAAGATGGTGTACTCGGGGACTCTCAACGTCGATGTCCTGAGCGCGCTCCGCCGGAACGCGGTCCAGGCCGTGGGCTTGAGCGGAGTCGACGCCGACTTGCTCTCCGCGCGGCGCCGCCCGCCGGTCGACCTGACCGATGACGGAGGAGACCGGCGGGTCGTGGACTACGGTCATGTCGGCGATATCACCGAGGTCGATCCGCGGATCCTCACGACGCTGCTCGACCAGCGCTTCGTGCCGGTGGTCGCGAGCCTCGCCGGTGACCGCGACGGTTTCGTCTTCAACGTCAACGCCGATACGGTGGCCGAGCAGATCGCGATCGCGCTCAAGGCGCAGAAACTGATGTTCTTGACGAGCGTGCCGGGCGTGCTCCGCGACCGCAACGATCCCGCGTCGCTCGTCGCCTTCGCGGACCCGGACGACCTGGCCGAGCTGATGGCTTCCGGCGCGCTGACCGGCGGGATGCGGCCCAAAGTCGAGTCGTGCGTCCGCGCGGCGACCGGCGGGGTCGAGCGGACCCATATCATCGACGGGAAGCTGCCCGACTCCTTGCTGCAGGAGGTCTTCACCGGCGCCGGCGCCGGGACGATGATCGTGGGCCGCAAGGAAAAGGCGACCTACATCGGGGTGGACCTTGCCGAATGAGATCGAGCTCCTGCGGGAGCTCGTCGGCACGCAGTCGATCAGCGGGAATGAGGAACCGGTCGCCCGCCTTGCCGAGAGCGCGGCCCGCGCGGCCGGTCTCGACGTAACCCGCGACGAGACCGGGGTCAAGATCGTGGTGGACGGGCGGGCTCCGGGCGGCAGGACGCTCGCGTTCGCGACCCACCTCGACGTCGTCCCTCCGGGCGAGGGGTGGACCCGCGACCCGTTCACGCCGGTGGTCGAAAGCGACCGGCTCTTCGGACGGGGATCCGGCGATGCGAAAGCCTCCGTCGCCGCCATGATGACGGCCGCGATGGACGTTGCGGCCCGCGGGTTCGCGCGGGGCCGGCTCATGGTGATTCTGAGCTACGGCGAGGAGACCCGACATGCTACGATGCCGGAGGCCGTCGCGTCGCTCCCACCCATCGATGCCGCGGTGGTCGGTGAGCCGACCAATCTCGATGTCGCGATCGCGCAGCGAGGGCTCATGATGGCGGACCTGGTTGCCCACGGGGACCAGCGGCACGCGGGTTATGCGTCCCAGGGCGGCTTCACCAATGCCATCGTCGCGCTCGCCCACGACCTGGTCAAGCTCGAGGCCGTCGCTCAAGAGCGCCGCCACCCCATTCTCGGTGCGGCCACGGTGACCGCGACGATGGTCGAGGCAGGTGTGAGCCGGAACGTCACCCCGCCGTCTGCGAAAGCGGTGCTCGACATCCGCAGCACGCCCGATTGGACTCACCCCGAGCTCGCGGCCGTCATCCGAGCCGCACTCGAATCCGAGCTCATCGTGACGAGCGAGCGTCTGGTGCCCTGCGAAACACCGGCCGGCTCGGCCCTGCTCGACGCCGCGAAGCGGGTCAATCCGGTGCTCGCAACCTTCGGCAGCCCGACTTGTTCGGACTGGGTTTTCCTCCGTCATGCCGACACGATCAAGTGCGGCCCCGGCACGAGCCGCCGGTCACACACGCCGGACGAATACGTGGACATTCCGGAAGTGACGGCGGCGCGAGCGTTTTATGCGGCGCTGGCGCGGGAATATCTGGCATGAGCCCGGCCCGCCCGGCGACGTTATGGTCGCAGTCGGCTCCGGTGGACCGCATGATGTTCGCGTACACCGTGGGCGACGACCGGGAGTGGGACACGCGATTGCTCCGGTGGGACGTGATCGGCAGCCTGGGGCATGTCGAAGGGCTCCACGCCTCCAAGCTCCTGACGAGCGCGGACTATCGGCGGCTCCGCACGGGGCTTCGGGCGGCGCTGCGGGCGGTCGACGCCGGCCGGCTCCGGATCGGTGAGGAGCACGAAGACGCCCATTCCGCGGTCGAGGCGTGGCTCACCCACCGGCTCGGCGCGGCCGGCGAGCGGGTCCACACCGCCCGGTCGCGGAACGATCAGGTTGCCTGCGACCTTCGGCTCTTTCTCAAGTCCGAGCTGCTCGGCTTGCATCACCTGGCTCTCGACGTCGCCGGACAGCTGATCGGGTTTGCGGCGCGATATCGAAGCGCGGTCTGGCCCGGCTACACGCATACCCGCCGAGCGATGCCTTCGAGCGCGGGCCTGTGGGCGGCGGCGCTGGCGGAA
>JBDTOH010000302.1:0-7165 GCA_039933355.1 Gemmatimonadota bacterium
ATCGCCGCCTACTACGTCCTCGCCGAGGGCGGGGCGAACCGGTCGGCAGCGGCCCTCCGCGCCGCCCTCGCCACCCGGCTTCCCGACTACATGATTCCGGCCGCGTTCACGGCGCTCGATGAATTGCCGCTCACGCCGAGCGGAAAGGTGGATCGCCGGCGGTTGCCGTTTCCTGCCCCCCCGGACCCGGTCGATGGATCGGTTGAACCGGTCACGGAGCTCGAACGGGCCATCATGGCGGTTTGGATCGACGTGCTCGGCATTACCCAGGCCGGCCGCGA
Source organism: Gemmatimonadota bacterium (assembly GCA_039933355.1). Classification (GTDB taxonomy): domain Bacteria; phylum Gemmatimonadota; class Gemmatimonadetes; order Gemmatimonadales; family GWC2-71-9; genus SHZU01. The sequence goes on from JBDTOH010000302.1 coordinate 282, forward strand.
GAGCAATTTCTTCGCGCTCGGCGGGCACTCGCTGCTTGCGATCCGAATCGCCAGCCGAATTCGGCAAGCCACCAACGTCGACGTCACCCTCCGGACCATCCTCGAGTGTCCGACGATCGCGCTGCTCGCGGAGGCGGTGGACCGGCTCGGAAAGGGCGGTCTCTCCGAAGTGCCCGACCTGGTCGAGGTGCAACGAGGGCGGTCCGGCGTGATCCCGTTCTTCTTCGCGCACGGTCAGCTCTCCGGCGGCCTCTACTGTCGCGGAGCGGCTCTTGCCGCCGGACCCGACCAGCCGTTCTACGCCATCGCGCCGTACGTCCCTAACGGTTCCTCCGACGCTGCGACGATCGAGCAGATGGCGGCGCGACACCTCGTCGCCGTGCGCACCGTGCAACCGCGCGGTCCGTACCGGCTCGGCGGCTACTGTATCGGCGGCCTCGTGGCGTTCGAGATGGCGCACCAGCTCCGCTCCGCGGGCGAAGAGGTCGCATTCCTCCTGCTGATCGACGCCAACCAGATGAACATCGCCTTGCGGTGGCTCCGCCCGCTCGTCTCGGCGGTCGCTGCGGCAACCGAGAACGAGCCGGTGCGCCGACTGGACCGCATCGCGTACCTGATGGGGCGAGCTCGGCTCCTCAGCCGCGACGGGAGGCTTGACCTGTTTGGCGACCTGGCAGGATATCCGGGCCGGCTGGTGATGCGAGCGATAGGGCGGTTGCTTCGGGGACCGCTCGGTCGGCCGGATCCAGCACTGGCCCCACCGACGCCGACCCCTACGCCTGACGCGGCGCGTCATCACAAACGCGCTATGCTCAACTACTTTCCCCGACCGTTCGACGGACGCGTCCATGTGTTATGGGCCTCGGACCACGGCACCGGCTCGAGCCGGGCGAATTCCGGGTGGGCGGCCGTAGCTCGGGAGCTCACCCTGCTGTCGGTGCCGGGGTCTCATAGTGATGTCGTGATCACGCACCTCCCTGGCGTTCTCGCCCGGGGACTCGCCGACCTGGACGCGGGCCGGACGCCCGGACCGTGACCGAGGGCAGGTGGTCGGTCGAGTCCTCGCCGCCTGCCTTCGGCGGGAGCGACGAGATTCACGTCTGGCGCGCGGCACTGGATTCGACGCTGCCGGATCTGGAGCGGCTCTATTCCGAATTACCTAACGACGAGCGCGCCGCCGCCGACCGGTTCCACTTCGAGTCTGATCGGCGCCGGTACGTCGTGGCGCATGCGACGTTTCGGCGGCTCATTGCGGGGTATATCGCGCCGGGAGAGCTACCTCGGTATTCCGCGTCGTTCGCCCGAGGACCGAACGGGAAGCCCGCGCTCGCGGCGAACCGGCTCCGCTTCAACTTGGCTCATGCCGGCGGGCTCGCCTTGTTCGCGTTCGCTCTGGACCGGGAGGTCGGGGTCGATCTCGAGGTCGTCGATGCTACGGTCGAGGTGGAGGCGATCGCTCGCAATTTCTTCGCCGCCCCCGAGCAATCGGCGCTGCTCGCCCTGCCGCCATCGCTCCGAGTCGCCGGCTTCTACCATATCTGGACCCAGAAGGAAGCGTATCTCAAGGCGCGGGGCGACGGCGTGGCGCATGGGCTCGACCATTTCGACGTCGAGGCAGTGCCCGACCGGCCCGCCCGCCTGCTCGCCGATCGGCGCGATCCCCTCGCCGCCGCGCGATGGAAGTTGTTCACGCTCGAACCGGGGCCGGGGCTCCGCGGCGCGCTCGGAGTCGAAGGCGCCGAGCCGGTCACGATTCGCTGCTTCGAGTGCCTAACGGCGTGACGGCGGCGGCGGAACCACCGCGCGCGAGACTTCTCGCCGCCATCGGTCACGCTCGTTGGCGGACCTGAGGCGCCGATGCCGGGGCACGAGAGCGAGGTCACGCTGAATCTGGCGCGGGCCGCTACGCGATGATCTGCGTCATCTCCGCCGCCGACCTATCCCCCACTTCGAGAAAGGAATGGCGTTCTCGCTCACCGTGACCCCCATTCCACACCGAGCGTGGAGCCGCCAGTGGCCGACACGCGGCTCCTGCTGACGGAGTACGCCTTCACCATCCTGCCCGCACTCACCCCCGGCCACCATACGATCCGGGTCGAGAACGGAGGAACCCAACCGCGCCATGTGGCAATCGTTCGGCTCGATCCCGGCGTCACGCTCGAAGTCGTGGAGCAGTGGCTCAAGCGCGCGGTTGGGAAGCCGCCGGTTGAGGTGGTTGGTGGGGCCACGGCGCTCGGACCGGGGATGGTCAACTACGTGACTGTGGACCTCGCCACCGCAGACTATGGGCTCGTCTGCTTCGTGCCGGACGCGAGCGACGGCCGAACCCACGCGGCACATGGCATGTTCCAGCTGATCCGGGTTCACTGAAGCAGCGGCCGGTCGAGGCTATTATTGATTGGGTTCGCCCGGGCGCGAACCCTCTCACTCGCCCGACCGATAGCGGAGATCATGGATACTCCCGCGCAGAGCTCCTCCCGAAACCCCGCGCTCGTTCTCCTCCACGGAGCGGTCCTGAACGGGCGCATGTGGGATCCCGTTGCGGCGGAGCTCATGGCCGACTTCGAGATCCTAACGCCGGACCTGCCCGGTCACGGGAGTCGGATGGGTGAGCCGTTCCGGTTGGCCGCCGCCGTCACCATCGTGCGCGATCTCGTATCCTCTCTCGCGCCCGCCCCCGTCGTGCTTGTCGGCGACTCGCTCGGCGGCTACGTCTCCCTCGCGAGCGCGTCAACCCTCGGCGGCCGGCTCAAAGGCGCAGTGCTCGGCGGATGTACCGCGAATTTCCAGGGGCCTGCCTCGGTCCCCTACGCCGCGCAGATCGGGTTGACCAAGCTCGTCCCGCCGGCGAAGCTCCAGACCAGATTGGAGCAGCGCATTCCAAAGGACTACGCAGCGGGCGCCGCCATTCTCAAAGGCGGGATCCGTCCGGCGGCGTTCGCGGAGGCGGTCGCCGAGCTGAAGCGTGTGAGCTTCAGAGCCGAGCTTGCGGGTCTCGAGGTCCCCATCCTCTTCGTGAACGGGGCCCGCGACTGGTTGCATCGGTTGGGCGAGCGGGGGACGCTGGCCGCCGCCCGCAACGCCACCCTGCACCGCATTCCGGACGTCGGTCACGGCGTGAGCATCCTCCGGCCGCTGATCTTCGCCGCGTTGATCCGGGAGTTCGTCGCCGCCCATCGGCTCGGTCCTGCCTAACACCGCCACCTCCCGACCAGGATCGTCCCTGCCGTGCAGTTTCTCATCATCGAGACCTTCCGGAACGGACACCCGGCCCCGGTGTACCGCCGCTTCCGCGACCAAGGCCGGCTCGCGCCGGACGGGCTCCTCAACCTCGGCAGCTGGATCACTGCGGACTTGTCCCGCTGCTTTCACGTGATGGAGTGCGACGATCCGGCCCTGCTCGGCCAGTGGATCGACAACTGGAAGGACCTGGTCGATTTTGAAGTGATGCCCGTACTCTCATCGGCCGAGGTGCAGGCCAGACTGGCGGGAACCGCCATTCCTTCGCCGGGAAACGATCAGCGAGCCATTGCGTAGGGAGGTTAGCGGAGCACCACCCCCACCAAGAGCTGCGAATCATGATCCCGATTCTCCTGACCATGGCGGCCGCGCCGCCGCCAAAGCCGGCCCCGCGATTCGTGCCGACGGTGTTCGCACCCGGCATCATCTCCACGCGAGACTACGAACGGGACGGCACCTTCACACCGGACGGCCGCTCATTCTACTTCACGAAGCGGACAATCTGGCCCTACTTCAGCGCGATCTGCGTCTCCCATCTTCGGGGAGGCCGCTGGAGTGAACCCGCTGTTGCTCCGTTTTCCGGTCGATACTCCGACGCCACGCCGTCGGTCTCCCCGGATGGCGCCCACCTCTATTTCGCATCGCGCCGCCCGGTCGATGAGAGCCCGAAACGCGACTACGATCTTTGGGTCGTCGACCGGGTCGGCGTGGGTTGGGGCGAACCGCACCACCTTCCAGCACCAATCAACGGTCCCTCCAACCAGCTGTCGCCGTCCGTTACGCGGAGTGGGACGCTCTACTTCATCACGGACGCGCCCGCGGCCCACGTCGCCAGAGCGGAGCAGCGCGACGGCGTCTGGCTCCCGCCGGCACCGGTAGGAGACTCGGCCGGTGGAGGCGCAGCCGAGCTATCGGCGTATGTCGACCCGGCGGAGCGGTATCTCATCGTGTCGGTGGTCGGCCGGGCGGACGCCATTCATTCCGCCGAGGGGGTATACCCGCGGGCCGATCTCTACCTGCGCGAACGGCGGAACCAGGTGTGGTCTCCTCTGCGCCATCTTCCCCCGCCGATCAACAGCGCTGCGAACGAAGGGTCGCCGACCGTGACGCCGGACGGGAAGTACCTCGTGTTTACCAGTGAGCGCGGCCGTTTCACTGAGCATGGAATCGGCGTAACCTACGAACAGCTCGAGCGCTCGCTGCACGATGTCGGCAACGGGCTCGGCGACATCTACCGGGTCGACATCCGCGCGCTGGAGCTCCGCCCATGACCCGCATCCTTTCTGCCGTCGCAGGCCTAACGCTGGCGCTCGGCGGTTCGCCCGCCCTGATTGGCCCGCATCCGCGACGGCACCCGCTCGCCGCGCACCAACCCGAGCATCTCCCCTACGCCGCCGCGCTTTCGACGCCACACCTCTTCGGGGAGGGCGTGATCTCCACGGCCGACGACGAGTTTGGCGGGGCGTTCACGAAGGATGGCAAGACAGTTTACTTCACCAAGTCGGCGCCCGGCTCGTACCGCTACACGATCTGCGAGTCGCACTGGCTCGGCGGCCGGTGGACCACACCCGTCGTGTCGCCGTTCTCGGGCCGCTACTCCGATTCGGACCCGGTGTTCTCGCCCGACGGGTCGAAGTTGTTCTGGACCTCGGACCGGCCGGTCGACGGCGCCGTCAAGCACGACTACGACATCTGGATGGTGGAAAAGCGGGGCGCAGGCTGGAGCGCGCCGATTCACCTTCCGGCGCCGATCAACTCGGAGGCGAGCGAGTTCTTCGCATCGATGTCCAAGAGCGGCGTGCTGTATTTCTCATCGTCGCGACGAGGCGGCGCGACGGGTGCCATTGAAGCCTATCGGTCGCGACAGGTCGGCGGGAAGTGGACGGAGCCGGAGAACGTGAGCCGGATGATCAACGGACCCGATTCGGCGGCGTACTACGATCTCGACGTCATGATCGACCCGGACGAGCGGTTCGTGCTGCTGAGCTCGTTAGGCCGCCCCGACGGCTTCGGGCACTACGATCTCTATGTGGCGTGGCGCCGAGGCGATGGGTGGTCGCGGCCGATTCACCTTCCGGCGCCCTTCAACACGGCCGCGCGCGACTATTCGCCGCATTTGTCGCCGGACGGGAAGTACCTCTTCTTCGCGAGCGAGCGCGGTTTCGCGCTCGACCCGATCGACCGCCCGCTGTCCTACCGGGAGCTCCTCGGCCGGATTCGCGGAACGCTCAATGGCAGCGGCAATATCTATCAGGTTGAGACAAGTACGCTCGAGGCGTTCGACCCGGAAGCCGGCAGTCGGAAGTAGCGCAACGGACCGGGGCCGGGCCGGATCGCCGTTACGCGATCGCGCGGGTTGGGGTCGCCCGGCTCGAGACCCGCGCGGGCCGATGAGGAGTGCCCCCGAACTGGTCGCCGGACGGCAAGCCCGTGCACCAGCACCCGACCGAGAATTGCCGGAGCGAGCAGGCTGGAAGGAGACCGCAACAGGCCCGCGACCTCGAAGAAGCTGGTTGACCACCCGGTTCCTTGCGCAGCCCGGTGCACGCGGTCGAGATGGGCTCGACCAGAGCGAAAGCCCGCAGAACGGGGACCCGCATCTCGGTGTAGCGGCGGTCCCCCTCCAACCGCAACCAGCCATGGCGCATCGACAATCTTGGCGGCCCGCTGAAAGAATCTCTCGGCGAGATCGTCGTCGGTCGACAGCGCCTTCCGAAGAGCTGTCGCTTCCTGCGCCGCAACCGACATCCCCTGTCCGAAGATCGGGTCACCTCTGCTGCGAACGAGGCGGCGCGTCGGATTTGTTCCCAGCGGGACGCGCAGATGGGAGCGGACCGGAGGGTGATGGCAACGAGTAGCAGGCCCCGACCACGTGGGGTCCTGTCTTTGAAGGTCGATTCAACGGATGGGATCTGATCGAAAGCGGAGTTACCTGCTGCCCTGCCGCCTTGCCGCCCTGCCGCCCTCTAGAACCGCGATCGCCGCGTCCGGATCCTCGACTTCGACCACAAGCCGGGAATACTCCTCGTCAGCCAGCCGCACCTCGATCGCCTTCGTCATATCGTGAACGTCCCAGAACACCCAGCCGTCACGATGATAGAATGTCCCGGCAGCAATGATGCCCGGAACGTGAGCGCCCATGATCTTTGCCCCATCGAGATGGAGCCAGTCGGTCCAACCAGGCATGTCGCCCTTGGCTCGACTCACCGCGACGATGTGCTCGAGCGGAATCTCGAGCCGACTCCGAAGCGCCAGAATTCGATGGACACCGTGAACTTCGAAACCGGCTTTCCCATCCTCGATCGTAACGCTAACCATTCACTCCTCCCGGTAAGGCGGTCAGGCAGAGGACGGTACGTAACCCGTTTCCATCGAGCCCCGGCCGCAACGAGCGGCTGGTGCCCGCCCCCAACCTGTCGCCTGTAACTTACCGCCTTACCGCCTTACCGTCTTACCGCTACCGCCTTACTTGTGATTCCCGAGCGCCTCGATCGCCGCTCGGCGAATCGACGGATCGCCGTCCTTCGCGGCCGCGAGCAGGAACGTCGTCGCGCCCGGGGCCTCGAACTGGGCGAGCGCCTCCACGGCCGCCCGGCGGACCTGACGTGCCGGGTCTATCGTGAGCCGGCCGAGCCGGTCGATCG
>JBDTOH010000303.1:0-7108 GCA_039933355.1 Gemmatimonadota bacterium
GGGCGTCGCGGTCTCGGATCGCACAGATCAGCGGACCGACCGCGAGAGTACCAGTCTCCAATCGAACGACTCGGACGGACCGCTCCGAGGATACTGATCTCGTAACACGCGGGTGGAGCGACTCGCCGCAAGGGTCGGGGCCTGCTCTCAAACGAGTCGAAGGGCTCGTTGCGAGCGCTGGAGGTATGTCGGCGCCGGGTTGGTCGAGCGGCAGAGGACGTTTGTGCTCGCTCGGGGAGCGACCGGAGACGGTCGGAGCGACCTACAGCTCGCGACAACCGCAGGTCGAAGCGGCGCCAGGCACACCCGAGCGAGGTCTGACGAGGGTCGGAGCTACGGCGAGATGGGTTAGGGCCGGCCGCCGAGCTGGGTACATGTCGCGTGAACGTTGGCTCGAGGCGGCGCCGCCGACGGCGGGGGACGGTGTGACGGCGACCATACAGCCCGCGGCAGATCGACTCGGCCGGACGGGGCCGAGTCGATCCCTGCTGCCCGAGACCGACCGCCCGGACTTACGGCAACCAGCGCAATCCCACTACCAGCGCCCGCCGATCGGCCGGCTCGTAGTACCGGCCGGCGTCGCTGTCCACCTGGGCCGACGCCGAGTAGCGTGCGTCGGTGAGGTTCCGTGCCTCCACGAACGCCGTCACCCCTGCCCTCGCGAACAACCACTCGGCCCGAAGGCCGAGCGAGGCCCACGCGTCGTTCCTCACCGTGTTAGGGCTGTCGAGGTAGTAGGCCTGGGGAACCCACTCGAGGCTCGGCGCCAGCCGGAACCCTGAAGGGTGCTCGTAGCGGAGCTCGGTGACGAGATGATGCTTCGGGGCGCCCGGCAAGTCTTTCCCCTGATACGTCGGATCGTTCACGTACCTGAAGCTGCCGAAAGTGTACGCGGCGCGGAGGACGAGCTGATCCGGCGCGTCGCCGCGGACGAAGATTCGGCCCGGTAGCCGGTAGGCGAGGCCGGCCTCGATCCCCTGGTGTCGGGTCTTCGGGGAGTTGCGATAGGTCGGGATCGTGAACGGCGCGCCGAGGAACGGCTGGACGTTGAGGTTGAGGATCTCGTCGCGGAGCTCGATGTCGTAGAGCGAGAGCTCCCAGCTCAAGCCGGCCTTCTCGCCCCGGGCGCCGAGCTCGAATTGCCAGGCGCGCTGGGCCGCGAGGTCGATGAACCCGCCCGGGTTACCGAAGCTTGCCATCTCGAGCAGGAGCGGCGGCTCGACCGTCTTGCTCGCGTTGGCGAAGAGCTGAACGCCACCGGACGCCCGGTAGAGCAGCCCGAAGCGTGGCGTCACCGGTGAGTAGGTCCTGCTGTCGGACTGGTCGCCGTTCGCGAGGAAGTCGTCGTGCACCGTTCGCTTCGATCGGTCGTAGCGGAGGCCCGCGGTCGCGGTCAGCCCGCCGCCGAGCTGGAGCGACTCCTCGGCATAGAGCGCGAGGTTCGCGACCCGGTCCCGCTCGTCGCGGGTCAGCGCGCCGTGCTCGCCGACCACGTTCTCGAACTGGCGGTTCCGCATCCGGAGGAACGCCGGCTGAAGCCCTAACGTGAACCGGCTGGCTCGGCCGCCGATCGACGTCGTGTTGAGATACCGCACCTCGGCGCCGAAGTCGTGGCTCTGCTGGTTGATCACCTCGAAGATCGGGTGGTCGATGTCGCGGTACTGGACGTATGGGCTGATCTCGAGCCGCTGGCCGTTCGCGAGCTGGGTGCGGAGCTGGAGGCCGAGGTGGTGGAGGTCGTAGTCGCGGCCCCAGCGGTTGCTGGCGTTCTCCGGGACGGCGGCGTTGGGGGTCGCTTCAAACTCGGAGGCGGTGAGGGCGCCGGGCAGTTCTTCCCTGACCTTGGCGAAGAAGTAGAACGCGCGCGCGTCGGTGTTGGCGCCGAGCCGATAGCCGAGGTGCAGGTTCAGCCGGTCGCGCTTCTGGTCCGACCATTGGCGGTAGCCGTCGAGCCCGGTATGAGCGAAGCTCGCGTAGTAGTCCACCGGACCGAAGTTGTTCCCCGACTCGACCTGCGCCTTCACGAAGCCAAACCCGCCGGCCTGGGCAAACGCCGCGAACGGCCGCGCGGTGAAGCCGGTCTTGGTGGTGAGATTGATCGCCCCACCTAACGTCGACCCGCCGAGCCGGAAGGCATTGGCGCCCTTGTAGACCTCGATCGCCTCGACGGTCGCGAGCTCGAGCGACTCGAAGTCGGTGAACCCGTCGGCGTTCCGGTACGGCATCCCGTTGACGAGGACATTGAGACCGCGGGCGTGGAAGTTGTTCCGCAGACCCGACCCGCGGATTGAGATCTGGCTCTCGTCCGCAGCGCCGAAACGGGGCTGGATGAACACACCGGGCGTAAAGCCGAGGACGTCCTTGAGGTTGGCCTGGCGGGTGCTCCGGATCTCCGCGGGACCGATGTAGTCGGCGCCGCCGGGAACCGCGGCAATCGCCGCTTTGGTCTCCCCGAGATCAGTGGGGGTGCCGATGACCGTCAGAGCTGCGAGCTCCTGGGCCGCGCGAGCAAGAGACAGCTCGACGGACGCAGTGCCGCCTGCGGTCACGGTGACCGATCGACCGGCCCGCTCGTAGCCGATCAAGCGCGCCTCGATGGTGCGCTGTCCGGGGGCAATGCTCGCGACGCGGAACCGCCCGTCGGCGTCGGTCTCGATTCTGGAACGGGCCCCATCGACGACAATGCTCGCGCCGGCGAACGGCCGGCCGGACCCGGCGACGACCACGCGGCCGGCAACCGCGCCGGTGCTCTGGGCGGCGACGCTCGGACCGGTCGCTGCCAGCAACGCGGACGCGAGCAGGATGGCTCGGCCCGGGGATATTCGGGTGAAGGGGTGCGACGATGTGCGCATCTACCGATGCCTCCGATGATGGAAAGTCCTGACCCTGGCAATGCCTTCGGCCGATGGGCCGGCGTTAGGCACTCCTCCAGCTATGTGGCGCGAGCTGTCAGGCGGACTTCGGAGGGGCGAGCGCATCGGGGAGAGCATGGGGACGAGCCCGGGCGGCGGGTGCCGCGGAGCTCGAGCGCCATGGGCCAAGGACCGCGGGTGCGAGCTCGGACGCGACCTTGGTGCGGCCGGTTGGCGCCGGCCAGGAAGCGAATTGACAGACTCCGATGCAAACGCAGTGATTGGCTCCGGAATGTCCGGAGTGCTGCTGGTCGTGGTGGTGGCTCTCAGACGACTCGTGATGCTGCGCGACCACCGGCTCCGCGTGATTGCACCAGAGACCCCACGCCGACAAGGCCTGGAGGGCAAACGCCAGGGCCGCGACGGGCCCAAGGAGCCGGCGAAGCCGCGTCACGGCTTGGCCTCGACCGCTCGATTGATGGCTTCTCGAAGCTCCGGCAACACGTCGTGCAGGTTGCCGGAGTGCTGCCAGAGCAGCTTCCCTTCCCGAGATATGAGGTACGAGCTCGGCACACCGGGGACTTGATAGCTCCGCTGAACCTCACCCTCGGGATCGTGCGCCACGGTGAAGCCGATCTTCTCCGCTTCCGCATAACGCCGCACCCGCGAGCCGTCGCCCTGGTCCACGCTGACGCCGACGACCCGGAGATTCCGGCTTGCGCCCTCGCGCTGGAGCGCGGTCAGATCCGCCATCTCCTCACGGCACGACGCGCACCAGGTCGCCCACACGTTGAGCAGCGTCACCTGGCCTGCGCCGCCGACGGCGATCGTGTCGCCCGCCAATGTCCTGGTCCGGTAGAGCGGAACGTCGGCGCCGATATCGAGGGGCCGGAACGGCGCATCGCTGCGGGCGCCGGGCCGGCAGCCGGCGAGGGCGACCGTGAAGAACAGGAGCCAACGCGGTGCGGTGCTCATCGCGAGAGGTTTCCCGTCCGGGCGACGATTCGCCACGAGGCGACGGGCTTGATGTGCCGCGCCGAGGAGACCGTATCGTTTATCGCGCCGTGGGACTGATGGGCCGAGTCTGCGCCGGCCTCCTCGAGCGTACGCTCCTGCCAGGCTACCGTGACGGTGTCTGCACGGAGCGCGACGACTGGATATCCGACCGTCCGATCCGCGAGGCTCAGCGCCTGCGTCTCGCCAAACGAACGGCCACCGTCGCGCGACGTCCTGACGACGATCCGAGGACTCTGCCGAGTTCCGTCATCCCACGCGGCGACCACCGTGTTAGGGGAGCCCAGGGCGAGCTGCACGTGCGCGGCGCGAGAGGCGGCCGCGACGCCGAGCGGGACCGGCGCCCCGAACACGCGGGCGCCGTCGGTCGAGCCGGCGTAGTAGACGCCGGCGGCCCCGGCCTTGCCGGTCCACCAGGCGATGTGGACCGTCCCGTCGCCGCCGACCTTGATGGACGGGCCGGCATCGGGGCAATAGGTCACCCGCCACTCGTCGGCGTGGACCCGCACCGGCTCGCTCCAACCGCGGCCGTGATCCGTCGATCGCGCGACGGCGATGTCGCGCGCTTCCGTCTCGCCCGGGGTATCGCGATAGATCTTTCGCCACGCGACGTAGAGGGTACCATCCGGTCCCGTCGTGAGCGCGGTACGGCAGCAGGGACACGACGCGCCCTGGTCGATCCGGAGCGGCGCGGACCACGTCAGGCCCTTGTCCTCCGAGCGCGAGAGCCACGTGTGCGACTCGGGACCGGTCGCGGCGAGCCAGGTTAGATAGAGCGTCCCATCGGCGCCAGCGAGGAGCGCATGATCGTCGGTCGATCCGCCAAACGGCGTGTCCGAGGACACGGTGCGAGGCCCGGTCCAGTGGGCGCCGCCGTCGGGAGACGAGGCAAATCGGAGCGTGTTCACGGGCCACTTGTGACCCGGAACCGACTTGGTGACGAGATACGCGGCGTAGAGCGTGCCGTCCGGCGCGTAGGCGATCTTGGGCGGCACCTCGCCGTAGATCGTCAGCCTGCCGAGGGAATCGAGGAGCTCGACGGTAGCGCCGGTGCCGATCTCGGAGCGAACGTAGAGCCGGCCGTCGTTGCCGCCGCCTGGAGCGGAGACCCATGCGATCGTCAGCGCGTTCGTCTTGGGAGCGGTGGCAAAGACGACGGCGGCGCCGGGCGAAAGCTGCGTGGCCTCACCCCATGAGATATCGACCGCCGTACCCCTCGCGCAGGAGCCGGTTAGAGCAACGGCCAGAGCGCCGGCGAGGGGCGTTAGGCGGATCCAGCGGAGGGTACAGGACATGTGACTCCGTTCCAAATGTCATGCGTCCGGCCGGTGGGAGCACGGGACGCGAGGACGACGCGAACGTTGACGATTGGGAGGAACCGACCCGTACGCCGCGCAACCAGGCGGCGTGGCATGCTGGAACCGGTTCCCGGCGAGCGAGGGCGCCGCGCGGGCGCGAGCTACGCCAGGGGCGCTGCGGGGGGACCGTTAGCGAAGGGGAGCGCGAACGCCGGCCGGCGGGCCGCCGGAAGCGCGTGAGGCTGGTCGGGCGTTAGGTCGATCGGAGCAACGAGCGCCGGGGCACCGACCGGGCCGGCGCCGAGCGCCACCAAGCTTGGCGCAATCCCGCAGTCGGCGATACACTGATTGCACGGTCCGCGATGGGAATGCTGATCCGAGGCCGCCTGATGCGCATGGTGGGCGCCCATGCCGGGCATCGGGGCCATGTCGGCCGCGTGCATCGGACAATTGAAATCGACCGGCGGCTTCGCGATAGCGAAAACGAACCAGAGCGCCCAGAGGAGCGCGGCGGAGCCATTGATCGAGCGGCGGAGCATGAGTCATTATAAGAACGGTGCGGGCGAGGCGCCAGCGTCTCCCCGGCGACGCCGTCCTACGGGCTGAATCGAGGCCGGGCTTGGTGTCGTGGCCGGCGGTTGTGCCGACAAACTCGGACCGCTACACTCCTGCCCGGGAGCCGAGCTCGTAGCGAAAACCCTCCAGCCTTCGAGACCGTTATGCGAGCCGACGCCACAGCGCGGTGCCGCCATGCCTTGGCTCTGGCGGCGATCGCCGTCCTGCCCTTGGTCCGAGTAACCGCTCAGACGCCTCAGCGGAACGAAACGGCGCTGATCGCCGCGCTCAAGGAAGACATCCCGCAAATCCTCCGCCTCGTGGGTACGCCCGGCCTCAACCTGGCGATCGCTCGCCGGGGCCAGGTCATCTACGAGGACGGCTTCGGCTACGCGGACCTCGAGCGGAAGATCCCGATGACCGCGGCAACGGTGACCCACTCGGGCTCGATGGGCAAGACCTACACGGCGACCGCCGTGATGCAACTGGTCGAGCAAGGCGGGCTCGGCCTCGACGCGCCGGTCAACCAGTACCTTCCCGGCTGGAAGATCGTGAACCCGCTCGGCGGGCGCGATATCACGGTACGTGACCTCCTGACCCATCGAAGCGGGCTCGCCGGCAACGGGGCCTGGAGCGTGCTCCACTCGCCCAAGCCTCTGGCGGAGCACGTTCGGGAAGCGTATTCCAAGGAGCGAAACGACTTCTACGGGGGCGCCGCGTCGCCCACCTGGACCGCCAAGGCCGGCGAGAAGTATCAGTACTCGAACCTCGGCATCGCGACGTTAGGTTATCTGGTCCAGCTCACCAACCCCGAGAAGCTCTCGTTCTCGGACTATGTCCAGCGGCACATCATCGACCCTCTGGGCATGACGTCGACCCAGTTTCCCACGGTCCAGGACTCGGCCCACATCCGGCCCGATATCTGGGCCAAGCTCTCCCGCGGATACGCCGGCCTCGGCCCGTTTCGGGTCCCGACTCCCGCGATCTACTTCGAAGACCATCCGGCCGGCACGGTGGTGACCAAGCCGAGCGACCATATCCGGATCTTGCTGGCGATGCAGCACGAGGGACGCTACAACGGGTATCAGCTGCTCAAACCGGAGACGGTGCGGCAGATGCTGACCCCGCAGCTCCAGACGGACAGCGCGGCGGAGTTCCCGGCGGCCACCGTCGGACTGGTATGGAACCTCCGCAATTGGGGCAAGCCGAACCGGAGCTTCGACCACAGCGGCGCGCACATGTGGGGCTGGACCAACCGGTATATCGATTTTCCCGATCTGGACCTGGCCATCGCCGTGTTCATGAACCAATGGTCGCTGCCTGACGACCCATCGGGAGCGCGATACAAGGAGGCGAGCCTCATCATCGACTTCGTGCGCTCGTGGGTGC
>JBDTOH010000304.1:0-7069 GCA_039933355.1 Gemmatimonadota bacterium
CTGTCACCCACTAGTTCCGCTATCTCACAAACAGCGCCACCCAATCCCTTCCGTTCTGCGTCATCGCCTTGAGATGCACCAGCCCCGTCGCCGGCTCGTAGAAGTACTTATCTCCCGCGCTCGCATCGAGCTCAGCGAGCGAGGCCGCCTGCGCGAGTGAGGTCCGCGTGCTGTAGTCGCGATAGACGGCGAGGGGCGCGGCCGGAAAGGGCACCGAGACCCGAAGGAAATCGGTCGCCCTCATGCCGTACGCGTAGATCTCGGGCTCGGCCGGCGTGGCGCCGCCGAACCTCACGGTGTACCGCCGGTTCGGAACTACCGAGCTCGACACGATCCACGGCTCGTCCGGTACGCCGACGAAGCTCGCGGACGCGTTGTCGTCCCGGACGACATCGAGCGGAGCGATCGGTTGCTGGTTCCCTCCCCGCACCCGGAACGTGACGAATCGTTCGTGGCACGAGTAGGCGTTCCAGGCCGCCTGGAGCGTGCAGTTCGGCGTGAGCAGGAGTGGATTGTTGGCCGCCACATAGTCGCCCGCCGTTCCGGTGAGTGAGCCGTCGGTGTCGAGGATGACGGCGGCTTTGTCGCCGTCGGCATCGGCGAACGGGTTCTCCAGGAACACCTTGTTGGCGTTCACGAACGTCAGCGACTTGGTGTAGTTCCCGGCGCTCACCGGAAAGCCGTTGTGCCGGTTGAAGCCGAGGGCGCTCATCCCGTTCCGTCCGTTAGGCTGGTAGTTGACGAACGTCACCCGTTCCGCACCGACGCGGCCGTCGTAGAACTCGTACCCCCGGACCGGGAACCCGTTGGCGAAGAGGGCCCCTACGTTCGCCGTCTGCCCGACGAATACCGCATCGGTCACAAACGTCTCGTCCGAGGCGAATGTGGCCCCGATCGCGTTGTCCGCGAGGAGCGCGCCCGTGAGCCGGAGCTCGGAGCCGCGGAGCCACACGGCTCGCCCGGGTTGCTTGTAGGCTGTGAAGTTCTTGAAGTACGCCGTGACCACCGCCGAGCTGTTGTCTCCCGGGACTTGATGGGGCGAGTAGTAGGTCGTCTCGAGCGTCAGGTCGGCCTTGGGCCCGTGATCGACGTTCAGGCCAACATCGGAATTCGAATGGGCGACGTTGTCGGAGAACTCCCGGAGCGGCGTCGACCGCGGCCGGTGTGGCGAACCGGCGGACAGACCGGTGGGCGCCTCCGGCAGCGCGAACCAAAACCCGATCCCGCGCGATCCCGCCGCCACGTTCTTCCGGTAGGTGTTGTCCGGATTCGTGATCCAATAGGTGGCGGGGTTCGCGTCGGACGGAATCAACGCCTCACCCACCGCGGGCCGCCGGGTCACCAGGCCAAGATTCCCTTCGAGCAGGTTGCCGGTCTCGGCGCCGTCCTCGAGAAAGAAGGCGTGGCCCATGTTGTCGTAGCAGACATTGTTCGTCACGGTGGCATTGCTGGTGCCGTGAATCGTGAGGCAGCGGTTGAACGTCTTCCAGACGCTGCTGTTGCGGAAGTACTGACCATTCACCGCGCCGGCCATGTGCCAGTGCATCGGATAACGCGCCAGCTTCAGCTTCTGGCCCATGCGGGTCAGCTCGATGCCCTCGATGTGCGCGACCCCGCCCTGCATCACCAGAATGTGCCCGCCGAATCCGCCCGTGAGAGACGCCGAGTCTCCCCGGACGACCACGTTCCGGGTAAGTAGCCCTACTTCGGCGCGCTCGTCGAGCTGGCGGCCCGCGAAGGTCTGCAGGTCGCCGTAGTGGCTGTAACGGAGCGCAGCCTGAAGCGTGACCGTCGTGCCCGACGCCGACGCGACCACCGCCTCCTCCGCCTGCATCGGATCGAGATCGGTCGAGGCAACGACGATCCGGTCTCCCGCCTTCCAATCGACCGCCGCGGCGAGCACCAGCTGGGCGGCACCCGCCGCCGCGGTGGCCCCGAGCTTGGTCCAGGCCGTGCGCGGAGCGCCGTGTAGCTCGAGCGTCCCGCCGGCCACGCCTAACACTTTGGCGCCCATCCCGTTCACCTCGTCCGCGGCGGCGCCGGTCAGCGTGATCATCAGCTTCTTGGTGAACGGCTGCTGCTCGGTCCCGACCCTGAGCGTCCCTTTCACGTTGATCCAATCCGTCGTGAGGCTGAGATCGTAGTCGCCCGCCTCGAGCGTGCCCTCGATGGTCAGGTTCTTGAGCGCCGGCGGGCTCACGTCGAGCACGATCGTCTTGCCCTGGGGGATCACGACGAGCGCGCCGGCCCCGGGAACCACATTCCCCGGCCACGTCGCCGGCTCCGACCACCGCGCCACCGCAGGACTCGGCGGAGGAGGCGGCGGCGGAGGCGGATTCGGCGACGGCGTCGTCGTGCTGTCGCTGGAACAGCCGGCCGCGACCGCCACGAACCCCGATGCAAGTCCAATCACCCGCCGAATACGCTTCACGCAGATTGCAAGATGCAATCGCATGGCTGCCTCCCCTAACGCTGTGCTATGTCGCGGAATGATGCTACGATTCGTTCGTCCGGAGACGAGCCTCACACTACTAAGCAGGGATCACGCCTGACGCTAGGGGGCTGCATTTCAAGGCGGCAAGGCGGTAAGGCGGTAAGGCGGTAAGGCGGCCAGACGGTAACAGAGCGACGCCGTGAACGGAGCTTCGACACCACCGCTGTCATTCCGAGCCAAGCAAAGAATCAGGTCGCGGTGTCCGGACTCCGCGGAGTAGATCCGTCGCTTACGCTCGGGACGACATTGGAGATCCAATTGCCGTCCTACCGTCCTACCGTCTTACCGTCTTACCGTCTTCCCGCCCTGCGGCCTTAGTCCACAAACGCCCATAACAACGCGCGACTCTTCTGATCCAGCCCTTCCGGCGCCAGCACCCGATACAAATCCCCTCCGACGTCCCGAATCAGAATCCCGCCGGCCGGCAGCGCGCGCGGCCAATCGTCGAGGCGGGTCTGAAACAGACGAGGCCCCTGACGGGTTTCCACTTGCCAGTGCCGGATCTCGACCTCTTCCTCCACCGCAATCACCCGCGTCACCTCGAACAGAAAGCCCGCCTCGGCCAGCGCCTCCTCGAGCGCGAGCCGAGCGGCCGGATCGAGCGCGTTCAAGTCGCTCACGAGCGCAACTTCCTCTTCGTCCTCATCCCGAAGCGAGACGAACCGGGCCGACTCCGACCAGGGAAAGCACCGGAGCACAACAACCGCGCGGGCCGGCCGTCCACCCGCGCTCGCCCAGAGCTGCCCATCCCCGCGCCGTTCGAGCACCAAGCCCGCCGGCCCCGACGGATGCCTAACATCTAGTCCGATCGAGAACCGCTCCTCCACCGTGATATCCATTCCACCCCCGATAGTGTCTTACCATAGACCCGTCCCACCCGCCCTACCACCATCCCACTTGCCGCCTTGCCGCCCTGGCGCCTTGCCGCCTTCAGCTCAGCGCCAGCTGCAGGTCATACAACCTCCGATAGATCCCCTCCGGCTTCGCCAGGAGCTCCGCGTGGGTCCCACTCTCCGCCAGCTTCCCGTCTTCGATCACGAACAATCGGGTCGCCTTGCGGAGCGTAGAGAGCCGGTGGGCGATCGCGAACACCGTCCGCCCCGCCACCAGCCTGTCGAGCGCTTCCTGGATGTGCCGTTCCGTTTCCGTGTCCACACTGCTCGTTGCCTCATCGAGGATCAGAATCCGCGGATCGTGCAGAATCGCCCGCGCGATCGACACCCGTTGCCGCTCGCCGCCGGAGAGCGTCTGGCCCCGCTCCCCGACCACCGTGTCGTACCCATGCGCGAACTTGGTGATGAAGTCGTGCGCGTTCGCCGCCCGGGCCGCGGCGATCACCTCCTCGAGCGTCGCCTCCGGCTTCCCGTATCGGATGTTCTCCAGCACCGTCCCGTGAAAGAGGTACGGATCCTGGAGCACCATCCCGATCTGCTGGCGGAACGGGCCGGTCGCGAGCTCGCGGACGTCGATTCCGTCGATCTTGACGACACCACCGGTCACGTCGTAGAACCGCGCGATCAGGTTCACCACCGTGGTCTTCCCACCACCCGACGGACCCACCAGCCCGATCAGCTCACCCGGCGCCACGTCGAAGCTCACCCCGCGAAGCACCTGCCTTACGCCGTCGTACGCGAACGTGACCCGCTCGAACGTCACTCGACCTTCGAGCGGCTCGAGCCGCACCGGCTCCGCGGCGTCGACGATGTCGGGCTCGGTGTCCAGCACCTCGAACACCCGGTGCGCCGATGTGGTGGCGCGGTTCATCGTGCGGGCGATCTGCCCGATCACCTCGATCGGTGCGATGAACATCGTCGCGTAGAGCAGAAACGACACGAACGTCCCCGCCGACAGCTCGGGCCCCACGCCTAACAGCCTCGGCACCGCGAGCGCCCAGACCAGCACCGTGGTCGCGTGCACGCCCAGCATCAGGAGCGGCCAGAACCCGGTCCACATCTGATGGATCCGGTTGAACTCCGCCGTCACATCCTCGTTCCGCTCGACGAACCGGCGGACCTCCCGCTCCTCCTGGTGGAACGCCTTCACCACCCGGATCCCGGGGATCGTATCGGACAGGATGTCGGTCACCCGCGACCACTTCCGCCAGGCCCGGAGAAAGAGCGCGTTGATGTCCTCGCCGTGGCGATAGATCAGCCAGCAGAAGAGCGGCACCGGCAGCGCCATCGCGAGCCCGAGCCGCCAGTCGAGCCCCACCAGCACGAGGCCGAGCCCGAGCAGCATGACGAGCGAGAGCGACACGTCTACCACCCCGAAGGCCAGGAACTCCCACAGCCGGTCGGTGTCGGCGGAGACACGGGTTATGATGCCTCCGGTCCGTTTCCGGGCGTAGAACGAGAGGCTCAGCCGCTGCAGGTGCTCGTACAGCTCGGTCCTGAGATCCCGGGCGACCCATTCCCCCATGACCGCCATGAGCCGGAGCCGGACCAGCGCCGCGCCCTGCCGGATCAGGTACACCACCGCCATCGTGCCCACCGCGATCCATGCCGAGAGCATCGCCCGGTTGACCGGGAGGGTACCCCCCCGCGCGGGCGCGACCAGCCGGTCGAGCACATAACCCGCAATGTACGGCGGGATCAGACTCACCAGCGTGATGACCGTGGCCGCGATCATCCCGAGCGTGAGGTCCCGCCGGTACGGCCGGAGATAGCCGAGGAGCCGGCGGATCACGGCGGTCTTTTTGCCGGCGACGAGCGCCTGCGCCTCCCGCACCGGCGCGGCGACCGCTTCCGCGTACACCTGGTCGCCGTCCGGCACCGGGTCCGAGCCCTCCGGCCCCGCTTCGAGCACGAACCGGAGCACTTCGAAGGCGCGCCGCTGGCGGTGGCTGTAGCGGACGAGCGCGTGGGGTGCTTCGCCCGGGGCGGCCAGGAACGCGAGCGTGGTGGCCGAGAGCCCGGGCGTCTCGCGGACCGCCGTTAGGCGGAGCCGGGAAAAGCTCGTGATGCTCCACCCGCTCCCCTCGCTCCGCGCCAGCGCCACGTGATCGGCGCCGATCGCGACCCAGGTCGTGGCGAGCCGGAGCGAGGCATCCAAGTCCGCGAGCGCATAGAGCAGCACCGGCGCTCCACCCCAGTCCGCCTCGATCTCCCGTCGGAGGTCGGACGGCAGGCGCCCGGGCTGACCGGTGTAGCGTTCGATGATCGCTTGGTCGAGTGCTGCTGATCGGGTTTCCATCAGGTGATCCTTGAAATGGTACAAAGCGAACGGCCTTCCGGGTCTCTCCAGCACCCGGAAGGCCGTCGGATCAGATGATGAATCCTGGACTTCTAGGGTGCTCGTCCCCTCTTGTCGGGCGCCGTAGCGCTGCGGGTCCGATCGACTGCTCCGACCTGGACCAGCGCGCGCACCACGCGCCCGGATCCGGAGTCGGAGAAGAGATCGAAACGCATCAAGAAGCGGCTCAACATGATTCGGAGACGGCCTCGGGTTGGTGGAAGGCTCACCTGCTCGATTCAAGGTAGGAATTGGGGAGATTTCGAGCAAGAGGGAAATGTTCGCATGTGATATGGATCACGGTGGGGACTGGAGGACCGGGAGCTGCACGCGCGCCGATCCTTTCTGAGCGGAGAGGAGAATCTCCGTCGCGGCGTTCGCGCCTCCCGCCCCAACAGGTTCGGCGGACTCGTCCTCTCAGGCTGTCCCCGGTTCCCGGTTCCGGTCCCCGATTCAGTTCCCCGGTTCCCGCTTTCAACGCTAAGATTACCCGTGCCCGAATCCCAATCCCCTCGCCCCGGACAGATCGAGCTTCGCACCCTCGGCGCGGTCGACCTCAAGAGCCGAGCGGGGACCGAGCTCCGGGCCGTGCTCCAACAGCCCAAACGGCTCGCGCTCCTCGTCTACCTCACGCTGGCCAACCCGGGCAAGCTCCAGCGGCGCGACTCCCTGCTCGGATTGTTCTGGCCCGATCTCGACCAGGAGCACGCCCGGGCGGCGCTCCGTCGGGCGCTCTATTTCCTTCGTCAGGCGTGCGGCGAGGCGCTCCTCATCGGACGGGGCGACGAGGAGATCGGCGCCGACCCCGCGCGGATCTGGTGCGACGCCCTGGCGTTCGAAGCGCTGATCGAGCGCGGCGAGCTCGGGGCGGGCCTCACGCTCTACGGGGGACATCTCCTCGAGGGCTTCTACGTCGCCTCCGCACCCGAGGTCGAGACCTGGCTCGACCGCGAGCGGGCTCGGCTCCGTGAGCTCGCGGCCGGTGCCGCCTGGCGCCTGGCCTCGGAGCAGCGCGACGATTCCGCGGCCGCAATCCTCTGGGCCCGCAAAGGACTCGCGCTCGCCCCGACCGGAGAGGACGCGCTCCGGCTCTTCCTCTCCGACCTCGACCAGCGGGGCGACCGGATCGGAGCGATCCGTCTATACGAGGACTTCGCATGCCGGCTCCGCACCGACTTCGCCGTCGAACCGAGCCGCCCCACCGTCGAGCTGATGCGAGAGCTCCGCCGCCGCGCCACTCCCGACCGCGCCGTCGTGGAGCCCTCGGCCGGCGACCGCCCGGTGGTCGTGGTGACGCCGTTCTCCGTCAGGGGCGACGCCGCGCACGCCTACCTGCGCGAGGGC
>JBDTOH010000305.1:0-7068 GCA_039933355.1 Gemmatimonadota bacterium
CGAGCTGGGCAATCTTGACCTGAACCTCGGCGTTATGTCCGCGCCGGTTGAGCCGCCGGAACACGATCCCCGCCCTTGCCCGAGGCCCCGTATCGGTGCCGTAACCCGCGCCGAACTCGAACGATCGAGGCGGCCGGTACTCGAGCAGCACTCTCACCGGCACGATGAGACCCTTCGCGTCTCGGCGCTGCGGCAGCACGTCGACCCGGCTGAAGTACGGGTCGTTCGCGAGGGCGGTCTGCAACTCGAGAATCTTGTCCTGGCGCCACGGGTCGCCGACCTTCCACGGAACCCGAGTCTGCAGGAACGCATCGTTCAGAATGTTCTGCTGAAACCGGACCGGCCCGAACTGAAACCGCTCACCGGTCCGGAACACGAGATGGATCTCCGCGGTAGCGGTCTCGCGATTCACGAGGATGGCGGTCGTGTCGAAGTCGGCGTCGAGGTACCCGCTGTCGGATGCGGTCCGCAGGAACGCCAGCTTGCCGTTCTCATAGTCGACATGGTGAAGCGTATCGCCCTGGTGCAGCAGGAACGCGGGGATGAGCTTGCCGAATTCGGGAGCCTCCGACCCGGGTCCCTCGATCCGAACATCGACCTGTTTGAGGACCACGGCGGGGCCGGGATCGATCGCATACCGCGCGATCCATTCCCCGCCGACCAACTCGAGCCGCTTGACGACCGTCGGCCGATAGAACCCGTACGGCTGGAGTGCGACCGCGATGTCTTCCTCGGCCCGCTGGTGCAGTTGGCCGACTCGGGCTTTCGGCAGCCGGTGTCCGTCCCCCTCCCGAGCGATCTGCATCACCGCCAGCACGTTGCGCTTGAGCTCGCCCTCGACGCCTTCGATCTCGACCTTGACCTTCGACGAGTCCTGGACCCTCGGGGGAGTCTGGGCGAGCGTGGAATCCTGAGCCGCCAAGGGCCGGGTCGCCGCACTCCACACCAGGCACATGAGGCCCAGTGCGGCAAAGACCGCCGGACGATTCCTGCTGAGCGGCGGTCTCATATGATCAAGCATGCGTCTCTAACCTGGGCTCCATTGCCTCGTCGTCTGTGTTGCAAGGACGAAGACCGGGGCCTAAGAGACACGGGCGGCCGAATTCATCCTCCCGCCTGACGAGTGCACGACGCATCCATTCTGGACGTCACCTGGGCGTCACCACGGACCTCGGGTAGTAACCGACCGCGCACCGCCTCGCGGGCTCCTTTCGAAGAGGTATTCCGCGAATGTCGGGAGCGGCAACCAAAACGGTGGTCACCAGGCCACGACGGGTGGTTCCCGTCGTTGTGATCTTGCGACTCCTCTGGACCGCCATCAAAGGGTGGTCTCGCGACGACGTCCCCAGGCTCGGCGCATCCCTCGCCTATTATGCGCTCTTTTCCATCGCTCCGATCCTGGTCATTGCAATCGCGATCGCCGGATCGTTCTTCGGCGCCGACGTCGTCCGCGGGCACCTCGTTGGCCAGATCGACCAGCTGATCGGAGTGGAAGGCGGTCGCGCGGTCCAGGCTCTGCTCGAAGGCGCCGCCAAGTCCGGTTCGGGCCCGCTCGCCGTGGTGATCGGGTCGGTCACATTTCTGATCGCGTCGATCGGCGCCTTCCTCGAGCTCCAGCACGCGCTGAACACGATCTTCCGGGTGAAAAGCGAGCCCGGAAGTCACGTCAAGGCGTTCGTCGTAGCGAGGCTGCGTTCTTTCGGGCTCGTGCTCTCGATCGGATTTCTGCTGCTGGTTTCGCTCGCCGTGAGCGCGGGCCTCGCCGCTCTGTCGGCGTGGGTGGAAGCCGGTACCGGTGGCGCTCAGTTTCTCTGGCAGGTCGTCAACATCATCGTCTCCCTGAGCGTGATCACCGTGCTCTTCGCGATGATCTATCGGTTTCTTCCCGACGTTCGCCTCCAGTGGCGCGACGTGTGGACCGGGGCGTTCATCACGGCAATTCTGTTCGTGATCGGAAAGCAAGTGATCGGGCTCTATCTCGGCCGGAGCGGCGTGTCGTCGAGCTACGGCGCGGCAGGATCCGTGGTCGTCCTCCTGCTCTGGGTCTACTACACGGCGCAGATCGTCCTCCTCGGCGCCGAGTTCACGCGGGTCTACGCCGACCGTGAGGGCACCAAGCCGCGCGCGGAGGAGTTCGCGAAACCGGACCCGACGGCGCATCCGACCGCGCCAGGCCCAACCCCCGCCCCGGCACGGTAACCCGCCTAAGCGCCTGATCTCGGAAGCGCGGGCAGCTCGCTACGATTGGCGAATTATCTCGGTCAGTCGGATGGCATTGCCGGTCGCTGCGCCGCGCGCGGTGTTGTCGAAGACGCACCATACTGGGAGACCTTCGGCCGCTTCCGCCATTGCTTTCGCGCCGAGCTGCTCGAGAAACTGCTCTCCGTAGGCCGAGTGATAGACATGGGGCGAACCGTGGAGGCGATGATAGGCGATCCGTCCGCGAGGCGAGCCGTCTCCTGCGCCCTTTGGCGGATCCGCCGCGACCCTGCCGATGCCTAGACCGGACAACAGCTTTTCAGCGTCGTCCTGCGCCCAGCCGGCGTTCCGGGCTTCGAGAACCACAGCCCCATCATACGTCGCGCGCAGCGTCTCGAAGAAAGCCCCGCCGACTTCGCGGTCGAACTCGAGCGAGCCTGGTGTCTGGATCAGGATCACGCTGAGCTTGGGGCCGAGCGGACTGATGTCGGCGACGAAGCGGCGCCAGATGTCGGCCACGTCGACGAACCGGCGCTCATGGATGATCGCTTTCGGCCCTTTGAGTGAGAAGAGGAAGTCGGCGGGCACCGATTCGGCCCAGCGCGCAAACGTGGCGGGGCGATGAGACCGGTGAAAAGTCGAATTGATCTCGACGGCGTTGAATCGCTCGGCGTACCGCGCGAGGTGCGAGCCTGCCTCGGGAAAATGTTCCGAGCAGTCGGTCCGAATAGCCCACCCGGCGCAACCGATCCGGATAGGGGAGCCCGGCTTCTCGACTTTGGACGGCGTCACAGCGGTTTCTGACATGGCACCATTCGGTGACGCTCAGCGCCGCCCGGGGTACACGAGCCGCGGAACTATTACCAAACCGCCGCTCGAGCCGAGATCTGCTCAACTTTCGCGACATTGTATAAGTTCACTATCCGCTGCTCGTCCGGGCGACAACGCCCCGGCTCAGAATCGACGCAATTTGAACGGAGGACCCAATGACCGGACCCCAAGGCCAAACCGAAGAGCACCGAGTCGCCGGCGAGGGATTGGTAGCCCGAGTGAAGGAGCTGGTTCGCGAAGGGAACATCCGGCGGATCATCATCAAGAACGACGTAGGCCACACGATACTCGAGATTCCCCTAACGGTCGGAGTGGTCGGAGCGGTGTTCCTGCCGCTCTGGGTGGCCCTGGGCTCGATTGCGGCGCTCGCCTCGCACTACACCCTGGTGGTGGAGAAGCGGCCCGAGCTCAAGCCCTGAGCCGCACAGCACCGTAACCCCCAGGCCTGTCGTCCCAGGGTCCGGCCTCCCCGGGCTTGTCATCGAGTGCGTGTCATCTCCCCGGTCTCATCCGAGCGTCAGCAAGGGATCTGCTCCGCCGGCTCCCGGAGCCGGCAACGCAGATCCCTCGATCGTTGCCCTTCCATCATGACGCTGCCGAGGCGACCCCTACGCTCCGACCTGAGCGAGATACTCCGAGTAGCCCTCTTCGACCGTCGCGAGATTCTTGCTCCCCCGGCTCCGGAACCACCATCCGATCAGGAACGCTGGAATCCCCAAGAACGCGCCGAGGATCGTCAGAGTCAGGAGCACGCCGCAAAACATGAGCAACGCCCCGGCCAGGCGCCCGAACTTGACCGTCGTGAGGATAGTGGTCTTCTGGGCGTGGAGCACGTCCGGATCCTTGGACCCGGTCGCCTTCAGCGTTCCGATGACGGTCTGCTTGTCCACCTTGGAAAAGGGATTTCCTTGCAGCTGCATGGGGAGCTCCTTTCTAACGTGAGATTCGGCACTCGACAGCGTGGCGTCCGGCGGGCCGGCCCCGGCCCGGTTGCATCATTGCCGTTATGAGTCGACCTTAGAGGCAGCGACGCGGCCTCGTCGTTCGGTCAGGCCCGGTTTCCCTCGGCCTGGTCGGGCCGTCAACCCACATTGCGCGAGCAGGCAGGAAATACCGTCATGGACCTCGCGGCCCGGATGTGATCAATGGCGCTGGATAGCGGCGACCCGGGTGCGACACCGAGCGATCGGCGGGAATTGGACCAGCTTTTCAGCCTGACCTACGAGGAGCTGCGACGCCTCGCGTCGAGCGTCCGCAGGGACGACCCCGGCGCGACGATCAGCCCGACTGCCCTGGTGAACGAGGCATGGCTCAAGCTCGCCGACTCACCCCAAGTGGCGAGAACGTCGCGAATCCACTTCAAGCGGATCGCTGCGCGCGCCATGCGTCAGGTTCTGATCGAAGCAGCCCGCCGCCGCCACGCGCGCAAGCGGGGCGGACCCGACGTCGCGATGGTGACGTTCGACGAGGCGCTCGACGCGGCCGCGACCTGCGCCGATGACCTGCTCGCGCTCGACTCCGCCCTGGAGGAGCTGGCAACCGTCTCGCCCCGGCAGGCGATGATGGTCGAGAGCCGTTTCTTCGGCGGGCTCGACGTCACTGAGACCGCGGAGCTGCTCGAAGTCTCCGAAGCAACGATTCTGCGCGACTGGCGGGCCGCCAAAGCCTGGCTCGCGCACGAGCTGCGCCAACGCAACTGACGCTCCGGGCTCGCCAACCTCCGCCCCTGATCCACATGGACCGAGCGCGCTGGGAACGAATCCAAGCTCTGTTCCATGACGCGGCGGACCTGCCCGATTCGGCCCGGCGGGCCTTCCTCGAAAAGCATTGCAGCGACGACCCTTCCCTCGCGAGCGACGTGCTTTCGATGCTGGAGGAGGACGCCCACGGCGAGTCCCTTCTCGAACGCGGCGCCGCACCGGTCGCCCACGCGCTGCTCGACCAAGCCTTCCTCCCCGCGCTCGCTCTCGAACACTTCGGACCCTATCGGATCACGGCGCCGCTCGGCGAAGGCGGTATGGGCGTGGTCTACCTCGCCGAGCGGAGCGACTTGGGGAGCCTCGCGGCGATCAAGATCCTGCGGGACGCCTGGCTCTCCCCGGCGCGGCGCGACCGCTTCGCCGCCGAGCAGCGGACGCTGGCGCAGCTCAACCATCCGTCCATCGCGCGCCTCTACGACGCCAATACCCTGCCCGATGGAACGCCCTGGTTCGTCATGGAGTACGTCGAGGGCGTCCCACTCACGAAGTACTGCGCCGACCGCGTCTCAGGGGTTCCCGAGCGGCTTCGGCTCTTTCGCTCGGTGTGTGAGGCGGTCGAGCACGCCCACGGACACGCCGTCATCCATCGCGACCTCAAGCCGTCGAACATCCTGGTGACCGCCGGCGGGGCCGTGAAGCTGCTCGACTTCGGCATCGCCAAGCAGCTCGACAGCCTCGACAAGCCCGGCGATCAGACCCAAACCGGGCTTCGGCTGATGACGCCGGCCTACGCGGCGCCGGAGCAGATCCGCGGCGGACGGATGGGTATTCACACCGACGTGTACGCGCTCGGCGTCATCCTGTACGAGCTTCTGGCCGGCCGGCTTCCTTTCGATCTGTCGAATCGGAGCCGAGCCGAGGCCGAGGCCGTGCTCACCGACCGCAATCCGCTCCGGCCCTCGGCGATGGGGCTCGCGGTCGCCAACCGGACCGGCGGGAATCCCTGGGTCAGATCGATCGGCAAGACCTCCTGGGCCGATCTCGACGTGCTCTGCCTAACCGCGATGCACAAAGACTCCCAGCGGCGCTATCGGACCGTGGATGCGTTGATTCGTGACGTGGACCATTACCTGAACGGCGAGCCGCTCGAAGCGCGAGCCGATACCTGGGGATATCGCGCCGGCAAGTTCGTCAGGCGAAACTGGCAATCGGTCGGCGCAGCGGCCGCGGCCCTCGTGGTTCTGGTCGGCCTGGTGGTCTTCTACACGGTAAGGCTGCAGGCCGCCCGAAACGCGGCCCTCGCCGAAGCCGCGCGGACAGATCGAATTCAGCGATTCACCATGAGCCTGTTCGAGGGCGGAGACAAATCGGTCGGCCCCGCGGACAGCCTTCGCGTGGTGACCATGGTCGACCGGGGCCTCCAGCAGGCGCGGTCGCTCGACGGCGAGCCTGCGGTCCAGGCCGAGCTCTACGAGACGCTGGGAAGCATCTATCAGAAGCTCGGCAACCTGAGCCGGGCCGACACCCTTCTCAAAGCCGCGCTCGCCCAGCGACGCGCGCTGTTCGGCGGCGGGAGCCCGGAGGTATCGGCGAGCCTGGTGAAGCTGGGTCATCTGCGGGCCGACCAGGCCCAGTTCGAGGAGGCCGAAGGCTTGATCCGCGAAGCGATCGGCCCGCGGGCGTGGACGGAAGGGCCTCGCGATCCGGCGGGGGCCCGCGCCATGTTTGCGCTCGGGAGGGTGCTTCAAGAGCGGGGCAAGTACGACAGCGCGGTCCAGGCGAGCCAGGCTGCGGTTCGGTTCTATGCTGCCGCCGGGAGCGGCACGGCGGAGCTTGCCGAGGCTCTGGGTCAGCTCGCGGACGCGCATTTTTACTCCGGCCACTACCCGACGTCCGACTCGCTGAACCAGCAGGCCCTCACGATCTACCGGCAGCTCTATGGAGAACGCCATCCGCTGGTCGCCGCGATCCTGATCAACCTGGGCGCGTCCCAGTTCGATCGGGGCCATTACGACGTGGCCGAGCGGTACGACCGGCAGGGCCTGACGATCATCGAGGGGTTCTACGGCAAGGACCACTTTCAGACCGCGTACGGCCTAACGATGCTCGGGCGGGCTCTCGTGGCGGAGAAAAAGTACGAGGAGGGAGTTCAGGTGCTCGAGCGGGCGCTCGGCATCCGGGAGCGAGTCTTCGGGCCGGACCACCCGGCGGTCGCCTCCACGCTCAACGAGCTCGGCAACACGGCCATGGCGCGACCACCTCGACGATGCAGAGGCGCGCTTCAGCCGCATGGTGGAGATCTCAAGAAAGTGTACGGCGACGGCACGATCTCATCGGC
>JBDTOH010000306.1:0-7055 GCA_039933355.1 Gemmatimonadota bacterium
GTCGTCCACGCCGACAAGGTTCGCGAGCGGGTGGACCTGCAGGCCCGGCTGGTGTTCGCGGGCTTTGGCGTGACCGACTCAGCGAAAGGCTACGACGATTACGCGGGCATCGACGCCCGGGGCAAGCTCGTGCTGGCGCTCCCGGGTGGGCCGGCGGCGCTGCCGCCGGATGAGCGGGGCCACTCTTCGCTGCTCGGAGCCAAAGAAGCGAACGCGCTGGCCCACGGAGCCGTCGGCATCGTCTCGCTGTTCCCGGCCCCGCCTGAGCTGGTCCAGGAAAAGGTCAACCGCCAGCTCGACGGGTTCGCTTGGCTCTACCAGGGCGCCACGCCGCACACGATGTTCTTCGAGCTCGGCGCCACGATTCGCCTGACCGAAAGCGGCACCAGCGCGGTGTTCGCGGCCGCCGGCAAGTCGTTCGCGGACGTGATTGGCCGGGTCGCCAAGGGAGGTCACGAAGCGTTCGATCTTCCCGTGGAGCTGGTGTTCAAGGCGGAGTTCGTGCAGGTCGACACGGCGAGCTCGAACGTCGTCGGGATGCTCCGCGGCTCTGATCCAAAGCTGCGCGACGAATACGTCGTCAACACCGCCCACTACGACCACGTGGGTGTGGGTCCGCCCGTGAACGGCGACAGTGTCTTCCACGGAGCGCTCGACAACGCCGGCGGGACCGCGGTGGTCATTGCGCTCGCGCGAGCCTACGCGGCGCTGCCCAAGCCGCCCCGCCGCTCGGTCCTTTTCGTCGCTGTGAGCGGTGAAGAGAAGGGAATTCTCGGCTCGGACTATTTCTCGGCGAATCCGCCGGTGCCGATCGACCGGATCGTGGCCGACGTGAACATGGACAACTACCTCATGCTGAACCCGGTCAAGGACCTCGCCGCCTACGGCGCCGGCTATTCGACGTTAGGCGATGTCGTCGGTCACGCGTTCGCCCGGCTCGGCATCAAGCTGAGCGCCGACCCCGCGCCGGGGGAGACCATCTTCACCCGGAGCGATCACTATCCGTTTATGACGCGGGGAGTCCCGGCGGTCATGTTGTTCAACGGGATCGGAAGCGGCGACGGGACGCGCGACGGGTCGGCCGTACTGCTCGGCTGGCTCCGCACCGTGCACCATACCCCCCGCGACCGGATCGATCAAGGGATCGACTGGGGTGCGGGCGTCACGTACGCCCAGGCAAACTTTCTGATCGGGAACGAAGTGGCAAACGCCGAGGGGCGCCCGCGCTGGAAAGGACGCTACTTCTTTCGCAGCCACTAGGGGACGACATGGCGGTGTCCGAACACCGCAACGTAGATCCTTTGTCGTGGCGTTGCTCGGGGATGACGGGTGCTGGTTACCTCTTCTGCTTAAATGTCATCCCGGGCGTGAGCGAGGGATCTACTTCGCGGTGTCCAAAACCCGCAGGGTAGATCCCTCGTCGTTTTGCGCCTCGGAATGACAGGTACTATCCAGCTTCCTGTCCTCAGGATGACGTCGTTGCTACCAGGCTAACAGATCCAGGGCGTCGAGAAACCCCGCGACCGGAACAAGCGCGCCGAGGCTTGGCTGCTGCTTGAACGCCCTCGCGGCGGCGAGGAGGGCTGGGGACACCGGCTCGCCGGTCTTCCGGCGGTATTCGCGATGCGCCTCGCCGAGGTCGTGGAAGACGGCCCGGAGTGCACGGTGCTCGATGGTTTTCGGGGGGCCGGCCGGCGTTTCCGCCGAAGCGGCGGCCGCAGTCCGAGGACGAGCGCCGCGCCGTACCTTCGGACGCTTCGCGGAGTCGCGCCGCTCCAAGGCTTGGGTGGCGCGCTGGACTCGGTCCCGAACCCGGTCGGTGAGGGCGCGATCTGCATCAGGGGCCGGTTGCTTGGCCGAACGGCTGTTCTCAGGCATAAGCCCTACTTAAGAAAGAGTGCGGGGCATCCCGCTATAATGACGGGTCGACTCAAAGATAGTCGGGTCGGAGCTTTTCGGCTGGACTTGGCATGGGATATGAGTGGGGGGACCCGTCCCGCTCGGAGTTGAAATTGTGCCTGTGGTTGGCCCGCTTGCGGTTACGACAGCGGCGCTCGGCCGCCGATACGAACGAGAGGGTTAGGCCTCGGGGTCGCCGGGCTCCGAACCGGCCGGCTCGCCCGCCGTCTCCTGCTCGTCGCTGGGCGCGTTCGCCCGATCCAGCTTCCGCTGCGCCTTCTCCTCCTTCTTCTGACGCTTCTTGAGCTCTTTCTGACGCTTCTCAAATCCGAAATTGCGCTTCGGCAAGGGCACGCTCCGCTCAAGGGCTGGAAAACCGAACGGCAATATACCAGTCAACGGGAGGAGTGCTATGGGGAGGGGGACTCCGAGCTACTTGGCGCGCGCGCCGAGGAGGGCAATCAGGCCGTCCGACAGAGTGCCCTGCCAGCTCAGGTATTCGTGCCCGCCGTTGAATTCGGCGTAGTGGACGTCGTATCCCTTCTCGCGGAGGGCATCGCGGAGGTGGTGGTTGACTGACAGCATGGTCTGCCCGTCGAGCACGCTCACATCTTCCAGCAGGCCGATGTCCATATAGAACCGGATCGGGAGCCGGGGGCTCGAGCGGACTTTGCGGGTGACCCATTCCGGTTCTTCGCCCGGCGTCATCGGCCGCCACCAGTAGGCGCCGGATTGCGAGAGCACGTTGCCGAACCGCTCCGGATGGGCGAGCGCGGCGCAGGTCGAAGCAAGCCCGCCTGCGCTCGAACCCGCGAGCGTCGTTCGGGCCGGATCATCAGTGACCGCATAACGCTGCTTGACCCACGGGACCAGCTCGGTGGTGAGGAAATCGGCGAACGGCAGGCTGCAGTGGAGCTCGGCGCTCCGGCTCGTGCCCGGGTTGTTGACGAACACTGCGACGACCGGCGGAATCTTTCGCGCCGCGATCATGTTGTCGAGAATCGTCGGTGTGGGCACCAGGGTGAGATACCACTCACCGTCGAACACGATGAGGAGGTCGTATGGACCCGCGTCCGGCCGGTAGCCCGGCGGCGTATATACGGCGACGTCCCGCTCGTTCTTGAGCAGCGTGCTCGTGAGCGTCAGGTTCTCCACGGTTCCCGCCGGCGTGCCGGCCCGCCGGGCGACGTACGGCTGCGGCGGTGCGCCCGGTAGCTCGACCGCCGAGTGGTCGTAGAACGGCGGGAGGCGCTTGGGAAGCGGGTCCCCGGGAGTTGGATTCCGTTTCGGGTTGAGCCGATCGGGACCGAACACCTGGAGGCGGCGGAACAGCTCGCGCGTATCGGACGGGTCCTGCGGCGAGAGGTCGACGTTGGCCCCCACGAGGTACGTGAAGCGCGCGTCGCGCCGGACCGCATAGCTCCGATACCAGACGTTGGTCCCGGCGAGGAGCGTGAACGGGTTGTCGGCCAGGTTGGTGGAGACTCGGGGTCCCTGAAAGATCGCGACGTTCTTGGTGGTGCTGTCACCCCGATAGAGAAACGTGACGAGCACCTTGGACTGATCGCCCGGAATCTTCTCGATGATCGGCGAGCCTTCCTTCCAAACCGCGCCCCAGAATCGCTCGACCGCCGCCGGGTCGTGCTGGAGAACCGCCCGCGCCAGCGTCGCAAGGCGCGAGCTCTCCGGACCGGTCGCTTGAGACCAAGCGGCGGAATTTGCTCCGAGCAACAGCAGCAGGGTGAGACGCGATGCTTGGGTCATGGGCGGAGAATAGAGGGAGGGATGGATCGGGGACAGGGGAGGGGGTAGAGGGGACCGCGGACCGGGGGCTCGGCTATCTTCCGACATGATTCGACCCGTGCCGGTCTTAGTCGCTGCCCTGGTTCTTGCGCTCTCGCGGCCTTGTAGTGGCACCGTCGTCCCGGCCTGCCGCCTTGCCGCCTTGCCGCCTTGCCGCCTTGCCGCCTGGAACAAGGAGGACTGGCGAATTCTCGAGTCGAAGGTCCGCTGGGGCGTGGCCCACGGGCTCGACACCCTTCCCGTCGTCACCGCTATCGTTAGGCTCGGCGCCACCTTCGTGGGGACGACTTATCGGCCGGCCACGCTCGAGGTGGCCGGGCCGGAGCGGCTGGTCGTGAACCTCCGCGAGCTCGACTGCGTCACGTTCGTTGAGAACACGCTCGCGCTGGTCCGGTTCATTCGGCGGGACGGAACCGCCCTGCTGGCCGATCCGGCCGCCGCCCGCGAGCGATACGAGGGTTATCTCCGCGAGCTCCGGTATCGCGGCGGCAAGCTCGAAGGGTATCCGAGCCGGCTCCACTACTTCTCCGAATGGCTCGCCGACCACGAGCGGAGGGGCTTCATCCGGCAGCTCTCGCGCGAGCTCGGCGGCGTGCTGGACCGCGAGCCGATCACCTTCATGTCGTCGCACGCGAGCGCCTATCGCCAACTGGGCGAGCCGGGTGTCGCGGCGGCCATCGGGGAGGTGGAAGCGCATCTCAACGCCGGTCCGGGTCGCTGGTACATCCCGAAGAATCGGATCGCGCCGCTGGTCGACAAGATCCATGACGGCGACATCATCGCAGCGACGTCCACGCTGGCGGGCCTGGACGTAGCGCACACCGGGTTCGCCATATGGCAGAACGGGGAGCTGCATCTGCTCCATGCGCCGCTGGTCGGGAAGAGCGTGGAGATCTCGCCGCTTTCGCTGGCCGAGCGGATTCAGGGCATTCGCACGCAGGATGGAATCATGGTGGCGCGGGTGGAAGGGTCGGATCGGTAGCGGATTTAGCGCCAATCGGGCCGGCTTGCCCAAGTGCCGTTGACCGATTCTTGTACCGATTGAGCGACGTCTGCGAGGCGCGGATTCGACTAGGATAGAGAATGAGCGGGAACCGCCGGATAGTGCTCCTCATCGTGACGCTGGCCGTCCTTTTGGCGAGTTGGCAGTCCCGGCACTCGATCATCGCGGCTGTTCGCCGGCTCCTCCTGCCCACCGTCGATCCACCTCCGCCGGGCACGATCCGCTTTGCGGTGATCGGTGACTACGGCTCGGGCACCGCGATGGAACGGGATGTGGCCCAGCTGATCGAGAGCTGGAGCCCCGGCTTCGTGGCCACGGTCGGCGACAACGACTATGAGGAGGGAGCCACCGGGGGCATCGACGAAGCCGTCGGGCAGTTCTATCACGGGTTCATCGCGCCCTATCATGGAAAGTACGGCCGGGGCGCCGCCGAGAACCGCTTCTTCCCGATACCCGGACATCGGGATTGGGACCATTCGGTGCTCCGGCCCTACCTCGAGTACTTCACCCTTCCCGGCAACGAACGCTACTACGACCTGGTCCGAGGCCCGGTCCATCTGTTCATGCTCGATACCGACGAACGCGAGCCGGACGGGGCCACGGCGGGCTCGATTCAGGCTCAGTGGCTGGAGCAGCAGCTGGCGCGGTCCACCTCTCGCTGGAATCTCGTCTTTGCCCATCACGCGCCTTACACGTCTCATCGGGTCGAGGACATTGCGCGGATGCGCTGGCCATTCAAAGCGTGGGGAGCGGACGCCGTTCTGTCCGGCTTCTACCACGTCTACGAGCGCCTGATGGTGGACAGCCTGCCGTATTTCATCGACGGCGTAGGCGGGTCGTCGGTTTCCGGGTTCGGACAGATCGACTCTCACAGCCGGTTCCGCTACGCGGCGGACTATGGCGCCTTGCTGGTGGACGCGACCGATGCCCGGATCACCTTCCGGTTCGTCACTCGCTCGGGGCGGATCGTGGATGAATACTCCCTGGTGAAGGCATCGCCCAAAAATAAGTCGCGGTAATAGTGGTCGTCCGCTCAGCGCCAGGGAACGTTCCCCTAGGTGGACGCTACCGCGTGGCGCCCGCTCTTCTCGATACGGATCTGTGAGCCTCGTCCGAAGTCGGCTACCGCTTGGACTTGACCAGCTCGCGCACCGCTGCGGCGATGATCTCCGGTTTGGGCAGCCGGGATCATGTGCCCACTCTGGTCGGCCACGAGCAGCCGCCCATCGCGGACCGAGCGCGCGCGCGCCTCGTGCGCCTCTCTCCAAGCATGGTTGAGCTCGGGACTTGGCCACCACCCTTTCCCCGCGGTGATCACCCGAATCGGAATACCCGCCGGGATCGAGATCGCTCGCATCGCGGCGATCGTCGCCGGGTAACCTCGCGACTGTCGAAGTAGGGGTCGCTGTGGCGGAGTGAGCCGCGCGGCATCGGTCGTATCAAACGGGAAGCGGTCCATTTCGCCTCGCGCGGTCGGGAACCCCTGGACCGCCCGTCGCGGCGATGAAATGGGCCGTGTTCGGATCAACGAAGACCAGTCCGCGAACCGCCGACGGGTGTTGCGCGGCCAGTGCCTCGATCAGAAATCCGCCGTACGAGTGGCCGACCAAGACCAACGAGCCGTCGAGCCCAAGGCGCTCGAGCGCGCTCCAGAGGTCGCCGGCCTCGCGGTGAATGTCGTAGGCGGCATCGGAAGCGTCGCTCGTGCCGAACCCCGCGCGGTCATAGGCGACGACCGTCGCGCCAGTCGACCTGGCCAGATTGGGTGCAAGGCTGTCCCACTGCGTGGCATTCATGCCTCCACCGGACGCGAGCACGATCGTCGCACCGTGTCCTTGAATGATTCGGAAGTGGAGGCGATGGCCGCCGACATCGATCATCGTATCGGTGGGAATCGGTCCCTGCGTGAGCAGCACCACGCCGAGTCGAGGGCGGAACCGATTGTGATCACTGCGGGCATGGCGGTTTCAGTCGATTGAGAGAGGGTGCACGATTAGAGCAGATCGCGCTGTGGAATGTTGTAACGGGAAGCCGTAGTATTGAAGGTGCCGCTTAGGTCGGCAGTTCCACGGGTGGGGCGTTTCGTCACGGGTGGGTAAAATCGGGGTTCGCGAACGAAGAGGACGGCATGGACAGAGTCCCTGAGCGCACGGAAGCGGCCGAGTACTACTTCATGTACATCGACCAGGTCCCGCGCGGTGACATTTGCGACATTCTCGAAGCATGGCCGCGCCGGCTATTATCGCAAGGCGCATGATGCAATTCCCACGACGCCGATTGCGGTGAGCAGGGCTGAATTGTCTGCGCTTCGTCGCTCCGAGATGGAACTGCTGGACCTGGCCGACGATCC
>JBDTOH010000307.1:0-7025 GCA_039933355.1 Gemmatimonadota bacterium
TGCTGCAGTTCTGGAACGACACGCTCGCGCAGCCCGGCTGGGTGTCGAAGCTCCTCGAGTCCGACTGGCTCGGTCAAGTCGGCACGGCCGGGGGCGTGGTCCGCGCGATCGGCGCGCTCTTGCTCTCGCGTCTCGTCGTCCTGCTTTTCGCGCTCCTCGCGCTCTTCTTTTTCTATCGCGACGGCGACGAGTTGATCAAACGCCTCGACATCTTCGGCCAGCGGTGGCTCGGCGACCGGTGGAATCTCCATTCGAGCCGAATCCCCGGCGCGATCCGGGCGACCGTGAACGGGATCGTCCTCGTCGGGCTCGCGGAGGGAATTGTGCTCGGCGTAGCGTACGCCTTTGCGGGCGTGCCGTCGCCGGTGCTGCTCGGGGCCGTGACGGCCGTGCTCGCGATGATCCCGTTCGGCGCGCCGCTCGGCTTCGGCGCGATCGCGCTCTACCTCCTTGCGCAGGAGCATGTCGGTGGCGCCCTCGGCGTCGCGATCACGGGTCTCATCGTGCTGTTCATCGCGGACCACTTCGTCCGGCCCGCGATGATCGGTGGGGCGACCCGGCTCCCCTTTCTGCTCGTGCTCTTCGGGATTCTGGGCGGCGTCGAGACGATGGGACTGGTCGGATTGTTCCTCGGTCCGGTGGCCATGGTACTTTTCATGACGCTCTGGGATGAGCGGTCGCGCTCGAGAGCTTAGGGATCAAGGGTGTTAGGGCTTGACCAGCCGGGGTTGGGATTCCCCGGCCCGTAGCCCCAAATCCGAAGCCCAGCGCTGAACTCCCCCGTTCACGTGTCCGTCGACCTGAGTGGCGGCTCCTGGCTCATCGCCGGGGGCCCTTACTTTGAGATAGCCGAGCCTGATGATTCTGCCGTTACTGCTGCTCGCGTTACCCGCGTCCGACTCCATCATTTATCGGGGGCGCCATCGCGACCTGGACGTGGTCCCCCCTCGGGTCGAGACGCGTCCCGTCATCGACGGTGTTCTCGACGAGCCCGTGTGGCAGATCGCCGCCCGGCTGGTCGATTTCTCGAGCTATTTCCCCACCGACGATCGCGCCGCGGAGGACTCCACCGAGGTGCGGGTCTGGTACTCGCCCACCGCCATCTACTTCGGGATTCGGGGCTACGCGGCCCCCGCATCGGTCCGGGCGACGCTCGCCACCCGCGACAACCTGCTCCAGGACGACGTGGTGACGATCTTTCTGGGGACCTTCAACGACAACCGCCAGGCGTACCTGTTCGCGGCGAATCCGTTAGGCGTGCAGCTGGACGGCGTGCTGGTCGAAGGCGGGAGCGCCGAGCAGAACAAGCTCTTCGGCGGCATCACCGGGAGTAGAGCGCTCGCCGATCCGAGTCCGGACTTCGTGTACCGGTCGAAGGGCAGGCTGACCGACTTCGGATTCGAGATCGAGATGGAGATCCCGTTCAAATCGATCCGGTTTCCCTCGAAGCGGGTGCAGGATTGGTCCTTGCACATCGAGCGGACCCATCGAGCGACGGGAGCGGTGTCCACCTGGGCGCCGGCGAAACGGAATACGACCTCGTACCTGGCGCAGGCCGGCGTCCTGCGCAACCTGCATGATTTGCATCGGGGCCTCGTCCTCGACGTCACTCCCGTGGTGACGAGCAGCATCGCGGGAGTCGCCGGCGGGACCGGCGCCTGGGAATACAACGGCGGCAGTCCGCAGTTCGGCGCCGACCTGCGCTGGGGCGTGACGACCGATCTCACTGTGAACGGGACGGTGCGGCCGGACTTTTCCCAGGTCGAGTCCGACGCGGGGCAGGTTCAGTCCGACCCTCGCTCGGCGCTGTTCTTCCCGGAGAAGAGGCCGTTCTTCCTCGAGGGGATCGAGCTGTTCGACACGCCGAGCAACCTGGTGTACACCCGGCGGGTGGTTCAGCCGCTTGGCGCGACCAAGCTCACCGGCAAAGTCTCGGGTACGAACGCCGCGCTCCTCTTCGCGGTCGACGATCGCGATGTGTCGGCCAGTGGAACGGATCATCCGGTCTTCGGCATCGCTCGTCTTCAGCGGGACGTCGGCGGAAACTCCCGGATCGGGATGCTCTATACCGGGCGCCTCGATGGCAGCGACTTCAACCATGTCCTCAACGCCGACGCGCATCTGGCGTTCGGCAAGCGGACCAGCCTCGACCTTCAGCTGGCGGGGAGCCGGACCCGCCTCGGGGACTCGACCTTCTCGGGGCCGCTGTGGAACGCCGTCTTCGCGCGGCAAGGGCGCCGGTTCAGCATCCGGTACAATGCCAACGCGATCTCGGACCGCTTCGACACGGAGAGCGGCTTCATCTCGCGGGGTGGCGTGGCGAATGTCCGATTCGTCAATCAGGTCACCTTCGACGGGAGTCCCCGCTCTTTGGTCGAGCGGGTGAGCGTCGATCTTTCTCCCTTCATAACGTGGCGCTATCAGGATCTGGTGCACGGGCGGGCGGCACAGGATCACAAGTACCACCTGAACAGCAACTGGCGGTTCCGCGGAGGCTGGACGGTCGCAGCATCGTTGTTGTGGGAGTATCAGGGATTCGATCCGGGGTTTTACAGCCGGCTTCGGATTCTGCGTCCGGCGGCCGGCGGTGCGGTCGATACGATTCCGTTCACGGGCACACCGACGCTCCATAACGTGGACGGCCTGCTGTCGGTCGCGACCCCGCAGCTGGGAGGCTTTTCGGCAAACGTCCTTCTGGTTTGGGGCCGCGACGTCAACTTTTTCGAGTGGTCCCGGGCCGCCATCTTCAACGTCAACACCGGCATCAACTGGCGGCCCACCGACCATCTCCGGGCCGACGCGAGCTACATCATGCAGCGATATCAGCGTTACAGCGACGGCTCGATCGTGGGCATCACGAACATTCCGCGGCTCAAGCTCGAGTATCAGCTGACCCGATCGCTCTTCCTTCGCGCGGTCGGTGAATACCGCGTGGACCGCCAGGACTCGCTCCGCGACGATTCCCGAACCGGGCTTCCGCTGGTGGTACAGGACCCGGTGACGGGCCTCTTCGCCCGGACATCCGGGATCAACCAGCACTCGCTCCGCGCCGACTGGTTGGTCGCGTTCCAGCCGAGCCCCGGCACCGTCCTGTTCGCCGGATATGGGAGCACCCGGGCCCGCGATCTCCGCATCGAGCGCTCGGGTCTCGATCGCGTGGCGGACGGATTCTTTATCAAGCTGAGCTACTTGTTTAGGATGTAACATGGCGGCAAGACGGCAAGGCGGCAGGGCGGCAAGCTTGCCCTGAGCTCGAGCGTACACAGGTAGCGTGGCGCGTCGATCCGTGGAATGGACCGCCGCGCCCACCTGCCGCCCTGCCGCCCAAAAGGAGCTTCACCCATGGCACGCCTCAACCGTTA
Organism: Gemmatimonadota bacterium; assembly: GCA_039933355.1. Taxonomy (GTDB): domain Bacteria; phylum Gemmatimonadota; class Gemmatimonadetes; order Gemmatimonadales; family GWC2-71-9; genus SHZU01. The sequence continues at coordinate 3,363 of JBDTOH010000307.1, forward strand.
CAGCTCGCGGCTGACCGAAACCCGCTCGCAGGTCGGGTCCCAAGCGATGCTCTACGCAACCGGACTCACCGAAGCCGATCTCAAGAAGCCTCAGGTCGGCATCGCGAGCATGTGGTGGGAGGGCAACCCCTGCAACATGCACCTGCTCGACCTCGCGGCCGGCGTGAAGGAAGGCGTGGTCGGGGCCGACATGGTCGGGATGCGATTCAATACCATCGGTGTGAGCGACGGGATTTCCATGGGAACCGACGGGATGAGCTACTCGCTTCAATCCCGCGATCTGATCGCCGACTCGATCGAGACCGTGATGGCGGCTCAGTGGTACGACGCGCTCGTCACGGTGCCCGGCTGCGACAAGAACATGCCCGGCTGCTTGATCGCGATGGCTCGGCTCGATCGGCCCGCCATCATGGTGTACGGCGGCACGATCCGGCCGGGTCATCACGGCGGCGAGACGCTCGACATCGTGTCGGTCTTCCAGAGCTACGGCGAGTTTCTGAGCGGCACCCGCGACGAGGCCGGCATGAAGGCCATCGTGAGGCATGCGTGTCCCGGACCGGGAGGGTGCGGTGGCATGTATACCGCCAACACCATGGCCGCGGCCGCCGAGGCGCTGGGCATGACCCTGCCGTACAGCTCGTCGACTCCCGCCACTGATCCGAAGAAGCGGGACGAGTGCGCCCGGGCGGGCGCTGCCGTACGGGGGCTCCTCGAGCGAAACCTGCGCCCTCGAGAGATCATGACCCGCTCCGCCTTCGAGAACGCGATCACCGTTGTCATGGCGTTAGGCGGATCCACCAACGCCGTCCTCCACCTGATTGCGGTGGCCCGCGCGGCAGGCGTGCCGCTCGCCCTCGACGACTTCCAGGCCGTAAGCGATCGAACCCCCTTCCTGGCCGACCTCAAGCCGAGCGGCCGGTATGTCATGGAGGACTTGGGCGCGGTGGGCGGCACCCCCGCGCTGATGAAGCTCTTGCTCGCCCACGGCATGCTCGATGGGAGCTGTCTCACCGTCACTGGGCGGACGGTCGCCGAGAATCTCGAGGTGCTCCCTGGCTTCTCGCCCGGACAGACCGTCGTGCGACCGCTGGAAAACCCGCTCAAGCGGACCGGCCATCTTCAGATCTTGAGGGGCAACGTGGCGCCCGAGGGCGCGGTCGCCAAGATCACGGGGAAAGAAGGGCTGAGGTTTGCGGGACCGGCGCGGGTGTTCGATGCCGAGGAAGCGGCGCTCGCCGCGCTCGAGGCGGGAGGCGTGCGGCCCGGCGATGTCGTCGTCATTCGGTACGAGGGTCCAAGAGGCGGGCCCGGCATGCCGGAGATGCTCACGATCACGGCCGCCATCATGGGCGCGGGATTGGGAAGCACGGTGGCGCTGATCACCGACGGCCGGTTCTCCGGCGGCACCCACGGCTTCGTGGTCGGCCACATAACGCCCGAGGCGCAGGATGGCGGACCGATCGCGCTCCTGATCGACGGAGACCCGATCGTGATCGACGCGGAAAGTCGCACGCTCACGGTCACGGCTTCCGACGAGGAGCTGGACCGGCGCCGGGCCGGATGGACGCAGCCCGCGTTCAAGGCGACCCGGGGGACTCTCCACAAGTACATCAAGACCGTCAAACCGGCCTCGTACGGCTGCGTCACCGATGAGTGAGACCGTAACCCGCACCCGCTTGGGATTCATCGGGCTCGGTCTCATGGGGCTGCCGATGTGCCGGAACCTGCTTCGAGCCGGGCTCGACCTCACCGTCTACAACCGAACGCCTGCGAAAGCGGAACCGCTCGCCGAGGCCGGCGCGCAGGTGGCAGAATCGGTGCCGGACCTCGCTGAACGGTGCGATGTATTGATGGCGTGCCTTGCGACCGTCGCGGCGTCGGAAGCGACTTTCTCCGGCGAGAACGGTGCGATCAACCGGAGCCGGCCCGGGCAGATCTACATCGACCTCGGCACGACCGGGCCCGATGTCGCGCGGCGCCTCGGCGCGGCCCTCGCTTCGAAAGGTGTCGACTTTCTCGATGCGCCCGTGAGCGGTGGGGTCGAAGGCGCGGCCGCGGCGAGTCTCACGATCATGGTGGGCGGGAAGCGAGAGGCCTTTCAGCGCGCGGAGCCGATTCTCCGGGTCCTCGGCCGGAACATTCACCACCTCGGCGATGTGGGTGCGGGGTCGGTCGCGAAGCTCGTGAACCAGCTGCTCACGCTCATCCACGGTGCCGCTGCCACGGAGGCGATCGCGCTCGGCGTTCGGGCCGGCGCCGATCCGACGCAGCTTCTCGACGTGATCCGAACCAGCTACGGCCAGTCGAAGATGCTCGAGCGCGCGGTTCCTCGGATCGTAGCGCGTGAGTTCGAGGCGGGTGCGCCGCTCCGTCTCTACGCCAAGGACCTCGGTCTGATTCGCGAGCTTGCGGAGCAGGGGGGAGTAGACGTGCCGTTAGGAGTGGCGGTGAGCGGTCTGCTCGAGCGGGCCCAGAGCATGGGGCTCGCGGACATGGACATTGCCGCGCTCTACCGGCTGTACGAGACGCCTCGGTCCTAACGGCCGTGGACGCGCGGTGCCGGCGCTACCAGGCCGCGGTCACTTGCCGGGCGGCGGCGGCGTGTTGAGGCTGGGCAACGCGTACTGAGCCTGCCGCGAGATCCGCCGGAGTCCGGGAGGCGTGGGGAGCGGCGTGATTCGAACGATGAGGTTCTCGGTCATCACCGGACGAGTTACCGCGGTCTTCTCTGGTGCCAGATAGCCGGCCACTCGAAGCGCCGACTCGAGCACCCACTCCCAGCCGACGCGTTCCCGGAATTCGTGCAGCGTGACGTCGAGGAATCGCCGGGTCCACGCCCTGAGCGTACGCGACTCGACACCCGCTCGCCAAGCCAGCAGCTCCACGGGATCGTCGGTGGCGGAGGCGCCGAGGCGGCAGAGCGTCCCGATCGTTTCCCAGCAGTGACCGGTCAATCGGCCGAAGCGCCGCAACCGGCCCCGCAGCGTGCGCATCGGAAGCATTTCACCCACCGAAAGGACCGCGTCCCGCGCGAGCAGTGCGGTGAGCTCGGCGCGGAACTCCGTGCGCCCCGTCCGTCGCGTCACATACTCCGCCATGCGCCCGCCGGTCGGTGACTCCCGAGATCCAACTGCCTCGAGCGCGCGGCTCATCAGCACCGCGTCGTTGGGCGCGGGGGACACGAACGTCATGTGCCCGGGCAGCTCGTGGATCGCGGCAAGGACGTCGGGATCGGAAGTGTGGGGTCCGGTGACGAGGCACGGTGCGCACCACGGGGCTCGCTGAAGCAGCAATCGAAGCGGGCCGGCAATTACGGCAGGAGAGTCCGCCGAGCAGATCAAGATGGTGCCTAGCGGCGCCACGGCCCCTCGGGGCGCGGCTTCGAAGACATCATACGGCGGCAACAGAGCCCTGATCTCGGACATAATCCCCCCGAGCGTCTTCGCGCAGACGCTACATGGTCCAGCCGGCTAGTCGGTGGTGTACGTGGACAGTACGGAGGTTCTGAAGACTGGTCAAGCGAGTTCGAATGGACATGTACGATCAGCAGCAGTTCGCTAGGGCCGTTTGGCCTTGCTATTGGCGTGGAATCGCACAGCTGACAGGTCATCACGCAAACGATGGCGCGGCTCGGCAGGAATTCGCCGTCGCGTGTCTGTTGGC
>JBDTOH010000308.1:0-7009 GCA_039933355.1 Gemmatimonadota bacterium
CACACTCAACCGCGCCGTGCCACCCATCAACGTGACGCTCCCTCCGCTCGCACCGATCACGCCGCCACCTCGTACGTCGACGCCAACCTCCGCGCTCCGACCTTCGCACGAAGCTGAGATGGTGACCTGACCTGACGCGAGACCGGTGACCAACCCTGATCCCGAAACCGTCGCGACGAGACGATTCGAGCTCGCGTATGTGATCGGACGGTTGGAAAGCGCGTTTCCGGAGGCGTCCCGAGCTTGCGCAGTGAGCTGAAGGGAGTCAGCCACGAAGACGAGCGCATGGTCGGGCCCGAGCACCAGGTCGCTCACCGAAGCCTGCGGGGCCGAGGCAGGCCCGCCGCACGCAGCGCCTAGCAGAAAGACGACTGCTGCAAGCCGCCGGCCGCGGGCGCGATGGCCACGCCCGACCAGCAGCGAAGCCGCGACCGTTGGATCTCCGAGTGGAAGGATCACATTCGACTGCATCACGCCCTCCTGCGCCCCTGCACGGATCGTGCGCCGACAATGTAGCTCGTTCCTGATGAACCGGACCAGTCCTTCAACTGGTCTGCCCATGTTCGATGCCACTCTCGGCCTAACAACGGAACGTTGGACGGACAATTTGGGACGAGCTTGATGTTGCCCGATGTGACCCAGGCCCTATATTCACGACATGGCCCGTCCGGCGTGGCTCCGCCTTCCTTCTGCTCTTCTTGCGCTCGCGCTGCTCGGCGGTCCGCAAGGATTGTCGATCGCAGAGACGCTCGAGCACACGGCTCGGCAATCGGCGCCCCACCCGCGCGGCGCCCACTACGACAGTCAGAGCAATCGAAATCACGCCGACGACTGCCTCATCGGCCGCCCGATGGTGCTGGGCACTGCGCCGGCGCGTCCACCGGCCCTCGCCGTCGCCTTCGATGGAGCAACCGGGCAGCCTCGCATTGCGAACCTCGCCGAGCCCGCTCCGCCCACTTCACGCCTTCCCCTTCCCCGCGCTCCTCCGAGTCTCACGGTCTGATCCGCTAGTCCTCGCCAGGTTCTAGTCAAATCAGGTGCGAACCATCCCGCATGTCGGGGATTTGGTCGCGCGCCGTTGATCATTTGGAGACTCCGATGCAGGCACTCGTGTGGGCGGTGCTCGCGGCCGCTGCATTGTCCGGAACTTCTTCTCGCAGCAACCTTGACGGCGCGGCGATCGTCGCCCCGGGCCGGCCTAACGCCAAGGCCGGTCGCGACCTCGTCGGCACCGTCACCGACAGCGCCACCGGCAAACCGCTTCCCGGGGGCGACGTCGTCGTCTCCAAGGGCGGCTCGGTCGTCGCGCGGGTTACGACCGACGGCTTCGGGCGTTTCACCGTTCATGATCTCGATCCAGGTACGTACCAGGTCGTGGCGCGTTACATCGGCTTCCGGGCGGACTCCCGGCCCGTGGAAGTGACCGGCGGCGCGGGCAGCATCGTGCTGGCAATTCGGCTCGGACCCCAACCGGTCGAGCTCCAGGCGATCGAAGTATCGGCCAACTTGGCCGTCGCGGTCGACACCAGGACCGGCGATCAGGTCTTCAAGCAGACCGACTACCACGGGGCGCCCACCAACACCACGTCGCAGATTCTGCAGCAGTCGATCTCGGGCGCCGCCCGCGCGCCGACGGGCGAGGTCCACATCCGCGGGCAGCACGCCGAGTACACGTACTACATCGACGGCGTTCCGGTTCCGGCCGGGATCTCGGGAAGCTTGAACGAGCTGTTCGACCCCGCGGTCGTCAACCAGATCAGCTTTCAGACCGGGAGCTGGGACGCGGAGTACGGCAACAAGAACGCGGCGATCGTCAACATCACGACTCGAGTGCCCTCCGGCCCGCTGCACGTTGATGCCTCGACATATTTCGGCTCGTTCAACAGCAATGGCCAGACGCTGAGCGCGAGCACGTCCGCAGGCAAGTTTGGCTTCTTTTTCTCGGGCACGCGTCAGGTCACCGATATGCGTCGAGAGCCGCTGGTGTCGGCGGTCGATCCGGCGACGAACCGGATCACCGACGTCATCAACTTTCACAACCATGGTCAGGATTTGTTCGGATTTGCCAAGATGCAGTACGTGCCGTCGGCGAACGACGTGATCAACCTGTCGCTGAACCTTTCTCGGACCCGGTTCGCCGCTCCATACGATTCGACCGGCGGGGTGGTGCTCGACGATCACCAGCAAGACGTGAACTCGTTTCAGAACCTGGGATGGCAGCACTTGTTCCCGAGGGGCTCCGAGCTCTTCGTCGCCGCGTTCCATCGTGCCGGCAGCTTGGACTACACTCCGGGCATCATCGACCAGCCGCAGTTCATCTTCTTTCCCGACCCGACGCCCTACAATCTTCGCGAAGACCGGAACTTCAACACGACCGGCCTCAAGCTCGACTATCTCGCCAAGCTCTCCGACCACTATCAGCTCAAATTCGGCGTCATCGGCTCGCTGACCCGCGGTCAGGAAGATTTCGTCACGACCGATGCCCAGGGCAACCAGGGACCGGCGTCGAACTCCGACCTCAAGGGAAGCGATGTCGGCGTCTACGCTCAAACCGTGATCGCGCCGAGCGAGAAATGGGAGATCCGGACCGGCGTGCGCTACGACAACCACGAGGCGCCGTTCGCGGCCAGCCAGCATCAGCTGAGCCCCCGAATCCGGCTTAGCCTGTTCCCTAACGCGGCGAACACGATCTGGTTCTACTACGGCCGCCTCTTCCTGCCGACCAACGTCGAGGACCTCCGGGCGATCACCAGCGTCGCGCAGGAGGGGGTCGTCGCCACGCCGACCTTGCCGGAACGCGATCATTTCTTCGAGCTGGGCTACGTCCATCGGTTCCCGGCCGGCGTCGTGCTCAAGCTGTCGGGCTACCACAAGGTGAGCTCGCCCGGGATCGACGACAACACGGTGCCGGGGTCCGCGATTGTCACTTCAGTGAACCTCGATCGCGTGTGGATCAACGGGATCGAGTCGGTCCTCGAAATCCGGCCTTCCGGTCCGCTCACGGGATACCTCAATCTCGCGCTCAACCATGCCTATGGACGCGGTCCAATCACCGGAGGATTCTTTCCGGCTGATACACCCGAGGGACTGTTCGACCTCGACCACGATCAGCGATTGTCGGCGGTAGCGAACATCAACTACGCTGCCCACCGGTTTTTCATGAGCGTGACCGGGATCTATGGATCGGGTCTCACGAATGGCGCCGATCCGGACGCATCGTACGGCACGGGCTTGTTCGACTTTAACCGTTTGATCAAGGTCGATCCGAGCACGATCGTGAATCTCGCCGCGGGGTATTCCTTCGCGCTTGGCGGCGCGTCCTTCCGGCCCGCCCTATATATAGACAACGTGTTCGACAGGAAGTACCTGCTGAAGGGGGCGTTTTTCAGTGGGCCGTCGGTTGGGAGACCGAGGGCGGTGCAGGTCAGGGTGAATGTGGGGTTCTAGGGGTTAGGCATTCGGAGTTAGGGCTCAGGACTTACGAGGAAATTTGGAGTCGGGAATGGGAATAGGGGGTTTAGCTCCGCGAGCGTGCAGGCCGCCGTGGTGTTGGTGCCGTCTCGAGTTTGAGCGGACCTATGACGGGCCAGCTCCGGTTCCCGACTTCCCATTTTCGATTCCGACCTATACGTCTCGCTCACTATGCCCGGCCTTCCGGCTCCGCCACGCGGTGCTTCCCCACCGGCGGGGAGGCCTGCGCTCGCGGTTCCGGATTAGCTCGGGGTGCCTGCGGCGGGCTCCGTTGGGGTGTTAGGGTGCTTCGGCACGCGCGCGGGGTCTCCCGTCGGCACGTCCGGGCTCGCCATGAAGCGCGCGGGGCTCTCCGCTAAGGCGGCCGTGGAGGTCGAGACATGGTCGGACGCCTCCGTCGCAGTCTTGGGCAGCTCCGCCACCGGCGCCGACTGCTCAGTTGGTGTTCCGGGAGCGGCGTTGTGGGTGTGGGCTCCGCCGCTGCTGTTTCGGAGGGCACCGCGTCGCTCGCGGACTCTGTCGCTGCTGTTTGGCAAGCGCCGCGGCGCTCGCGGACTCCAGGAACACTGTCTTGGGGACGACCGCGGCACGGGCACGCTCCACCGGTGCTGTTTCGGGACGCACCGTGACCGAGGCGGGCTCCACCGTTGCCGGTTCGGGACGCACGGTGACGCGGGCGAGGTCCGCCGTTGCCAGTTCGGCGGACTCCGTAACGGCGGGCAGGTTCCATCACCGCTGGTTAGGGAGCGACGCGGCGCCTCCGGACTCAGCCGTTGCTCTTTGGAGAGCTCCGCGACACGGCCGGGCTCGGCCGTTGGTGCTGCAGGGAGCTCCGCGGGGGTATTGGGGTCGTTTTCAACGATCGCGGTCCGTCTATACCTCGGGATGGCCGTCAAATGCAGGGGGCCAGGAGGTCGTCGGGCTGTGGTTCGAGCAGGGTCCGCTTCTCGAGGATGTCGCGTTCTTCCTCTAATAGTCCAGCCTCCGATGCGTGCCCGACCGGGTACAGCCGCTGTGCCCGCCTCCTTTCGAACGTCCCACCTACTCATCGCTCGACTGCTAGTGTCCTCAGGCGGAGAATGTGTCCTCAAAAGTAGGACAGTTTTCATTTGCCTCATCGAAGCGGTCGTCGCGGGCCGCGATCGGCATGCGAAAGGCTTTGGTATTGTCCCGCAACGAGTTACAGCCCCGCTCGAGCCCTGGACCGCGGTCAGAGCCCGTCATGGCCCGGTTCTCGCATTCCCGGTCCAAGGCCGGCCGAGCTCTGGGCTCCCGGACCGAGCGGGTTAATCAATCGTCGGGCGATGCGGCGCCCAGCCACTGCATCAGGGGACTCCGGAAAGGGGTTGTATATGGAAGGCGCAATACGCAGAGTTTTCGAAATGGGAGCCAGTGTCGCGGCGTTCAGCCGGGCTCACCCCTCGGCGGATAGGGGTTACCCCTTGCTGTTGAGCCGCCTCGATGAGCGCCTCGCCCGTGGCGACGTCCTCATGACACAGCAGCGCGCCGGCGAGATCGCGGCGAAGGCGGCTACGGAACACCGGCTCGACCTGCGGGACACCATCAGCGACCAGCTGCTTCGCCACCTGGCGTCGGTCGGAGGAGACGCGGCCCGGGAAAAGGCGGAGCTCCTCGGGAAGTTCAAGCGTCCGCCCTCGAACTCATCGAACCTGACGTTCCTCACGGCGGCTCGGGCGATGCTCACGGAGGCGCAGGGTGAGACGGATGTGCTGGGACGTCACGGAATGGCCGACGCCCTGCTCGGCGACTTGGATAGCGCCGTGACGAAATTGGAAGAAGCGACCAGCGCGGCGCGAGCCAGCCGACTAGACCACGTGGGTGCCAGGGCGGACCTCGCGGCGGTTGCGAGCGAGATCTCGTCGATTGTGCGGGTGTTGGACGGCCTCAACCGGTACCGGTTCGCGAAGGACAAGGAGCTCTTGGCGGCCTGGGACAGCGCAAAGAACGTGGGCGGGTCGAACCGGGCGAAGGGTGGTGCGGTGCCGCCGAAGGGGGGCACGGAATCGGCGAAGTGATTGAGAAGTTGGGTTCGACGGCCGCCGATGGAAGGCCAGGTGCGGCCGGCGGAGATGGATGAGCGCCGCAGTGACGAACTCGCTGCGGCGCTCATTCGTTGGCGAGGTCAGCTCTGACCGGTAGGGCTCTCACCAAGAGCCTGGTTTCCGGATCTCGCCGGCACCATCGTGAAGGGGGCTGGCCAGCTGGCTCGAGGCGAGCACCCCCGTCCGAATCGGTTTCATGAAGGACGCGTTCTTCAAGAGCTCCCTGGACGGATGCTGGTGAGGATTCAGGATGCCGACGACTAGGCCAAGCTCTTGCTTCACGATTCGGACGGCTTCGGTCAGGTCGGAATCATTGGTGATAAGAACGGCCGCCTCAAAGCGCCGACGAAAGGCGTCGGCCACCAGGTGTGTCGCCAGGTTGACGTCTGAGCCCTTTTCCTCGGTCTTGATCACCCACTCGTACCGCTGGGCGTTCGGCGGACAGTTTGCAACCGGCATTCGGACGCGATTTGTCAGGAAATGACCGTAGATCACTTCGATGTTTGGAAGAGTCTGAAGCGCCCGAAGATACGTTTGCTGACGGTTCGGTTGATCGGGATCTGAGGGGCGGGCGGCCACGCGGGCCGTGAAGTATTTGGTTTTGACTATCTCGTGCCGCGGCAACAACTTCTGGCACATCGCGGGGATGTCGAGCCATTTGTACGGCGTCTTCCGAACGGCACCGTAGTAGAAGTTGAAACCGTCGACATAGACAATGGTCTTCAGAGGAACGCTCATTCGGCAGGCCGGAAAAAGCTGAGGCCGGCCTTGCGGCACGGCCTCGCTACCCGGCCCCCGAAGGGACCAGGGGGATAGTGACTGTCAATCTAAGAGTCTACCGGGCTAGGTCAACTAGAGACGGCTTGCGGATGGGGCCTGCTGGCCGTGGTCTCACCTAACGTCCACACATCTGCTGCGCCGCGGCCAGACCCTGCGACCAGATGAGCTCCGTCGTGCGGCTGTATCTCCCGACCGGCAGGTCTGTGCTTTAGGTTGCGATGCCGGGCGGACAGAGCGCCCGGTGCTGCTTCTTGAGCCACCGCACCACGTCCGTCCGCAGCGCTATCACTACTTCGCGCAACTCTTCGGCCTCGGCGGCCGAGGTGGTGCGGGCGCGGTCGTAGTTGATCTGGTTGCGCTTGCGGCGGATGGTGTCGAGCAGATCCACCGTCTTCGGGGCGATGCCGACCGTGTCGCGAAGAGAAAGAATGGCGCGCTCGTGGGCCCGGTCCCGGCCCGGCCGGAATCCTTCGGCCGCCAACGCAAGGGTCGCAAGCTGCAGGGCCGCATTGTAGCTGATGCCGAGCCGCCAGTCCGGACTCAGACGGGGAATGGCGGCGTCTTCCAAGTCGCGGTCCACGACCGCAAGAAGGTCCGCGATCTCCTCGCGGGCCGGCTCGTGCTCCACGGTCCACCGGTTAGCGAGCCACTCGGCCAAGGTCACGATCGTCACCCGCCACGAAGAGCTTCGGTCC
>JBDTOH010000309.1:0-6995 GCA_039933355.1 Gemmatimonadota bacterium
CGAGATCCGCAGGCTGTCCCCGGGTGCGAGGGGCTTGGAAGGCGTGAACACATACAGGTGCGATCCGGTATCGGGCTTCGCCGGCGCGCCGTTCATTGTCCACGTCATCTCGTCCCATAGGCCCACGGTGAGCGGAATCTGAGGAAGAGGAACGGTCTGTTTGTTGATGAGGAGATACTCTCCCTTGACCTGCCAGGCCCGGCGAGCCGGCTCGATCGTAACATCCAGCTGCGCGTCGGCGAGGGCGGGAAGCGGCGCTCCCACCCAGGTCGCCACGTTCTTCTTCCAGTAGTCCTTACCGATCTTCTTTGCGCGCGGTCCCCCCGGCCCGATGCTGATCTGGTGCCAGAGCATGCCCGCGAGGACGACTGGCACAAGTAGCCATGGGATCGACCGCACGAACGATCGGAACAGCGGACCCGGGCGGAGCGAGTTCATGAGCCCGATCGGGTCTCTGGCCCGCCGGGGGAAGTGCCGGACGGCAAACCGGAGAAACACGACGGCGAGCGAGAGCACGAAGAGGCGGTTGAGCACCAGCGCGGTCCGGTCGAACTCGAACACGCTCATGTCGCTCCAGCGGAGAGTGCCCCAGAGCGGCCAGTCCCCGATCCAGTTGAGCTTGTTGGTGATCGCGAGGTAGACAGTGGCGCCGAACGCAGCGAGCGCGATCGCGTAGGTGGTGTAGCGGTTCTTGGCGATAGCGTAGGCCGCGAAGACGAAGCAGGTCCACATCGCCATCCCGGGCAGCAGCAACAAGCCCCAGACGATGAAGAAGGGTCGGAGGTCCACGCCGACCCGCCCCTGGATCAGGAGCGCGATCGCCGAGCCGAGGAAGACGGCGCCGATCGCCGTTAGGGTGACCACGCCAAGCGCCACGGCTTTGCCGGCGAGAATCGATCCGGCGCCGACCGGGAGCGCATCGTGGATCTGACCAAATCCGGTTGACCGCTCGCGTTCCAGGCTCTCGACTGCGTAGAAGACGATCAGCAGGGTCACCATGACGCTGAGCGAGTTCATCGCACGGACGGCGAGCGTGCCGGGTGTGAGCAGGAGCGGGGTATCGAACGCGCCGATCGCGAGGAGCGCGCCGGCGAGAGTTTGCTGGACGATGATCGGAACGAACAGGTAAAGACCGGGTGAGCTCCTGAGCTCCTTGAGCTCGGCCCCGGCAACCCGCTTGAGTCCCTGCCAAAACGTCGGCGCGCGCGCCGTCATCCCTAACGCGGCCAGCGTCGGAACGGTCGCCACGACGACGAGCTCGTCCGTGGGCGGCGGCCCGGGCTTGGCGGCGCCGACGGTGACCTTGCCCGACGACCGAAGCGTGCGGCGGAAGCGCCGCGCGGAGAGCCCGGTCGAGACGAGACCCACCAGCACGATGCCGATCCGGCTCAGCACGAAGCCCATGTCCCAAACGACCGGCTGCCGGTTGTAAAAGTCGACGCCGCGGTCCACCTTGAGCCAGGTTTGGTTGAGCCAGCGGAATCCGGAGGGATCGATCAGCATGAGCAGCCGGTCGATGCGCGGATCGAGCCATGCCGGCGTCCACGTCCACAAGAAAAAACCGCAGACCAGGAGCAGAATGATCGGGAGCATGAAGACCAGGATCGGGCGCCGCGTTCCGGTGCCGATCCCGAACGCCGTGCCGCATGCAAACAGCACGATCGGAAGGCTCAGCATGAGCAGCGGGAAGACGTAATTCCCGAGCGAGAACGGCCCTCGCGTATCCAGCATCTCGCTGTTAGGCAGGAGCTGGAAGAAGAAGATCAGAAGCCCGAGCGTGATGACGAGCGCGATCGCGAAGGCCGCCACGACGCCGGTGAACTTGCCCCAGACGTACTCGCCGGGGGTGAGTGGGGTGGCATGGAGGATTTCCCCCGCCTTCCACTCGAGGTCGCGGATGACGGCCAGGCCGGCCGCGATCGCAGCGAAGAAGGAGAAGAGGAGGAACGACATGATGGTGACAATCTGGGCGATCGCGAACTCCGAGGTCAGGAACGCCTTCTTCCCTCCAACGGAGCTGTCACCGGAGGTGACCGCGACGCGGACCCCTCCGGTGCTGAAACCCCAGATGAGCAGCCCCACCAGCAGGAGCATGATCCAGAAGCTCGGCCGTTTGAGATTGTAGGAAATCTCCTCCCGCGCCACGAGGAGGAATCGGCGAAGGCTCATGCCGCCCGCCCGGCGCCGACGTCGCCCTGCTGCATCGCCACGAGGTAGGCGTCCTCGAGCGTCGGCTCATCGGGTTCGAGGCCGGGAGGGGCGATCCCATCGGGCTGGTAGACCCTGACGTGGTTTCTGCCCTCGACCAAGTACGCCTGGGTAACCCGCCGGGTCTTCTTGAGCTCTTCGAGCTCCGAGCCGCTGACTGCGCCTTCGAACATCGTGCCCTTGAGGCTCTGGCGCGCGTCGGTCGGCGAGGTGATCGTGACGATCTGACCCTGACGGAAGACGGCGAAGCGGGGGCAGAGGACCGCTACATCCTCGACGATATGGGTCGACAGGATCACCGTTCGGCGCTCGGCCAGCTCGGCGAGCAGCCGATAGAACCGGTGCCGCTCCTCCGGGTCGAGGCCGGCGGTGGGCTCGTCCACGATGATGAGCTTGGGATCGCCGGCGATCGCCTGCGCGATGCCTAACCGCTGGCGCATGCCGCCCGAGTAGTCCTTCACCTTCCGCTTGGCGGCCGCGGTCAGGTTGACCCGCTCGAGCAGTTCGGCGACCAAGCGGTTGATCCCCTGCGGCGCGGTGACACCCTTGAGCTCGAGGAGATACTTGAGCATGGCCTCACCGCTCAAATGCGGATAAAACCCGAAGTCCTGGGGCAGGTAGCCGAGGATGGGCCAGAGGCGCTCCGGGTTCGCCGTCACGTTCTCGCCGTCGAGGATCACCTCGCCCGAGGTCGGCTCGAGCACTCCCGCCACGATCTTCATCATCGTGCTCTTCCCGGCACCGTTGGGCCCAAGCAGCCCAAACATCCCCGTGGCGACGTCGAGGGAGACGCCCTGCAAGGCGGAGACGGGGCCGGGGTACACTTTGACGAGTTTGCGGATGCTCAACATGGAGATGATCCCGGAACGTGAGGGGACTCGAGGGGCGATCTATGGACAGGAAATTAGGCTGCGATACGGGCTTTCTCTAGGATAGGTTTCGTCCCGGTCTTAGTTGTCCCACTATCGTGGAATGGGGTGGTGCCAGGGAACAGGCTTCTTCCGCGTCGAGCGGCGGCGTGGGCGATTCGAGCCGGCGGGCCGGCCCTGGGTTCGAGCGGAGCGCCAAGATGTCGTATGATTAGGGGCGCATCCGACTCCTCGCCACGGGACACAATGTCTACGACGCATCCAAAACAGTCGCTCGACGCCGCCCATTTCTTCGAAGCCGCCTTTACCGATCTCGAGCTCACCGCCGCCGATCTCAGCGGGAAAGAGTTCGAGGGCTGCACGTTTCGCCGCTGCAAGCTACCCGAGAGCCGCTGGTCACGGTGCGTGATCGAGGACTCGGTCTTCGAGGACTGCGACTTGAGCCGCATGGCGCCACAACAGCTCGCCTTGCGCACCGTCCTGTTCAAGAATACGAAGCTCGTCGGGGTCACGTGGAAGGGTCTCGAGCCCGGCGTGGACGTGAGCTTCGAAGGCTGTGATCTCCGGTACGCGTCGTTCGTCGGCCTCCGGCTCAAGAGCGTCCGGATCGCCGGCTGCTCGCTCCGCGACGCGAACTTCTTCGACACCGACCTGACGAACGCCGATTTCGGCGACTCCGATCTCACCGGCAGCACGATCCAGGGCTGCACGCTGGCCAAAGCCAACTTCTCCCGTGCGAAAGGCGTGTTCGTCAACCCCGCAACCAATGTCGTCAAAGGCGCGCGGATCCCGCCCGGGGCGGCCTTTCTCCTTGCGCAGTCCTTCGGGATGGTGGTCGAGGTGCCGGAGCAGGGCGGTGGGGTCTGAGACTCGATGGACCGATGCCGCGCCGCAGCTCTGCCTAACCTTAGACCGTTCCTCGACGTGAAAGCCCAAGCCATGTTCGCCGGCAGTCGCCAGATGGTCGTGAGAGATGAGGAGAAGGGCCTCTCGTTTCCGGTTCTCGTCCTGTATCCGACGCGAACGCCCCCGACCCCTACGGCCTTTGGGCCGTACACCATCGATGTGAGCCCGGACGCGACGGTTGCAGAAGGGCGATTCCCTCTCGTGGTGATCTCCCATGGGACCGGCGGCTCGCACCTGCTCTATCGAACCATCGGGACTCATCTGGCGCAGAGCGGCTTCGTTGTTGCCATGCTCGAACACCATGGAAACAACCGCAACAACAACGTAATGGCGGACACTCACGAGAATCTCGTGAACCGGCCACGCCACGTCAGGCTCACGATTGATGCAGTTTGTCCCGATCCTCAGCTTGGCGCGAGTGTCGAACCGAACAATGTCGCGGTCATCGGCCACTCGATGGGCGGTTACACGGCCCTCGCCGTGGCGGGCGGCACGCCTTGGTCTAAGAGCCGGCAGCGAGTGGACGTCACGGCCGATCCGCGGGTTCGGGCGCTTGCGCTGTTGGCCCCGGCCACCGCCTGGTATCTGCCGGCGGATTCGTTGAGCAAGGTGACCGTTCCAATTCTCATGCTGATCGCCGAGCACGACCCCTATACTCCCCGATGGCACGCCGATCTCGTGCTGGACGGGGTTCCTGATCGGGCTCAGGTCACCTGTCGAGTGATCGAGAACGCCGGGCATTTCTCGTTCTTGAGCCCGTTCCCGCCCCACATGAAGAGCCCGAGCTTTCTCCCGTCGACCGACCCGGAGGGTTTTGATCGGGAGGCATTTCATGAGCGGCTTTCGGGGGAGTTGCTCGACTATCTCGACGAGAGACTGCGCAAGTCGTGACCGGCGTACCCGCGAGGTCCCGACTCCGCGGCCGAAATGCTCGGGGAGGACGAGCTCGAGAAGATCGCAAGCAACGTGGCGCCGTACCTCCGTTAACCCGCCGCTTCACCGGCAAGCGAAAAGCTGGGCCCACCACCTTCAGTGCGGGCGCGCCGCCGCGTCGATCAGCAGCTCATACTCGGCAATCGCGCGAATCTCGGACACTGCCGCCACCTGCCCGTTCGCGGGGAACGCTGGCTTGGTGCCCTGCAGGAAGATCGGCGCATCGCGACGGAGCGGAAGCACGCGGAGCTCGAGCGGTCCACGAGCGAGCGCGGGCGCCATCCGCTTGAGCCCGATCCGCCAAATCGTTCCCTTGAAGAAGTCGTCGTCGAGCAGCTCGCCGCCGGACGAGAGACGGGCCACGTCGCCGGCGTAGCGGATGTCCAGGAAGATGTCGCTGAGCCCCTCGAACGCCTCCGGCTTCATCGCGATGCTCCAGACTGCTGCCTGGTCGAATGCGGAATCGCTCGGCGCGAGCGCGATCGCCTCTTTGCGCCAGGTGACCGCGTTGAACTTCTTGACCGGAGGGATGAGCCCAGCCGCTCGCACCTTCTGCACGCTGATCGAGACGGGATGCGCCGGCACCGTGGCAGAGTAGCGGGTGAAGAGACCGTCCTGCCCGATACGCCGGAGCGGCCGGCTCACCCCGGTAAGTGCCGGATACGTCGAGAGCGAGAAGGTCGGCGTCCCCTTCGCGAGGAGATGGATTCGCGAATCGTCGAAGAACACCGCGTGCGGCGAGAGCACGAGCCGGTCCGCTCCGCCCACTCGAGCCGACCACAGAGCCCCCGCCTGGTCACGCGTCAGGAGCACGATCCGGGTCTTGGCGCCGGTCGGGGCATCGATGGTTATCGCGACCCTTGTGCCGGGACGGAGCTGCCTAACAACAAGCCTCGCGCCCTCACGCACGACTCGAGCGCCGGGCGCACTCACCCGGATGCCGCCCGCCGAGTCGAAGGCAAACTCCGGTGCGACACCGGGAATCGCAAAGAACACATAGACCGGCACGTCGCCCGCGAGACGGGTTACGAGCTGAGCCGTGCTGTACTCGAGGAGCGCATTGCCCAGGCGCTTGTTGACCGGCCAGATCCCGTACGCGCCGGAAGCGACCCGGATCGGCACGCTCGGAACTTGGACCGTCTCGCCGGGGAGCTTGAGGGCGACGTGAACGGCGTGCTCCGCCATCCGGTGACCGCGGAGGTAGTTGCTGAAGAAGATGTAGCCGCTGTCGCCGAGTGTGCGGGCGGAGAGGCGCAGCGTCGTGGTGTCGCCCAACCCGGCCGGGACGACCGACGGCCGACGCGGCACCATGGGGGCAAGCTCCTCCCCGAACGTCTGCAGAAAGTAGTGAACGGGCTTCGTCCGCCGGAGCGACTCGCGGACCTCGCCGTATTGGGAGAGCGGCGCCTGGAAATCGTACGAGATGACCGGGACGTCGGTCGGATACCCGGTTCGCTGCGACTCCTGCAGCGTGCTCAACGCACCCATGAGGTGGGCGCCGCCGTGGAACATGTAGTAGCCGTACATGTTGATGCCGGAGCCGATGTGCACCGGCAACATCGCCGCGATGTCGTCGGGCGCGAGCACCGGCCGGCGGTGGTATGTAACCTGAATCGCCCCGCCGAACTCGGCGCTGACATAGGGATACCTGGAGAGCGCCTCCTGCGACGTCGGGCTCAGGTCTCCGTTAGGCAGGCGGGCGGAGAAGCCGCCGTTCGCCCGGTTGTCGAACCGGAACATGTAGGACTCGTTTGCCGGGAGCGCCGTGATCGATGCATCCCACGGCATGTCCGGGTACGCGCCGAAGACCGGGATCACCTCGGCGGGCGGCCAGACGGTGTTGTCCCAGCCCGTCACCGAGTAGAGCGGCGCGTCGAGCCCCGCGCTCACGGCCATCGCCTTGAGCGTAGCGATGTGGTCCGGTCCTTTGCCGGGGCCGACGCTGTTGTACTCGTTGTCGATCTGAAGACCGATGATCGGGCCGCCGTCCTTCCAGAGCTGGCCCCGGACCTGCCGCCCGATCTCGTCGTAGAACCGGCCGACACTCGCGAGGTAGCTGGAATCGTTGCTTCGGAGCCG
>JBDTOH010000310.1:0-6994 GCA_039933355.1 Gemmatimonadota bacterium
AGCACGTGCCGCGCCTCCCCGAGCACCTCCCACTGATTCTTGATCCGCTCCTTGACCTCGAGCGGCTCGTCGGTGATCTCGGAGCGGTGGTGGTCCCGCTTGCTCTCTTTGTCGCTCATACCCGCTTCACTCTCCGAAGAACGACGCGTCAGTCATCGGCACCCGAACATGGATCTCCGGAAGCACCGCCTCGAGCTCTGCTCGCCGGGCCTCGTATTGTGCCGGCAGCATCAGGCGCTCGCCGAGATGTTCGACCGGCTCGTCGATCGCAAAGCCGGGAGGATTCGTGGCCAGCTCGAACAGGACCCCACCCGGCTCATTGAAGTAGACCGAGTGGAAGTAGTGCCGGTCGATCACCGGGGTCGGATCGAGTCCCGCGTCCACCACGCGATCACGAACGGCGAGCTCCACGGCGGCGTCGGCCACCCGCCACGCCACATGGTGGACCGTCCCGACGCCGCCGATCGCGGGAATGAAACCGCCGGTCGTCCGCACATCCACCAGCGCGCCGGGACCACCGTCGCCGGCCGCGAAGCGCCTGGTCGAGCCGTCTTCGCGAACGGCGCGAAAACCTAACGTGTCGACGAGCGCCCGCTCCGTGGCGGCGCCGTCTTCGACCCAGAGGGTAACCGCGTGGAGACCGTGCAGCGCGTCCGGGCGCGAAATTCCGGGCGCATCTCCCCAGGCCGAACGACCCTCGGCGCCCGGATGCGCGACGAGCTCGAGCAGGAGCCCGTCGGGATCCTTGAACGAGACAACGGTCTCGCCTTCAGGGCCGTTAGGCCCCCTTCGATGCGGCCCCTGGTACGCGACCCCGTGACGGAGCAGCCGCTCGATCCAAAAGCCGAGCGCACCCGGCAAAATGGAAAAGGACGTGACGGCGACCTGCCCGGGACCTTGCCGCCCTCGGTTCGCTCCCGGCCACGGGAAGAAGGTCATGATGCTGCCGGGAGTGCCGACCTCGTCGGCGAAGTAGAAGTGGTAGGTCTCGGGGTCGTCGAAGTTCACGGTCCGCTTCACCAGGCGAAGGCCGAGCACCCCGACGTAGAAGTCCAGGTTGCGCTGCGGGTCCCCCGCGATCGCCGTGACGTGATGGATGCCCGAGACGCCGGCCTTCGTCGTCACGCCGGCGCGGTTTCGGCCGCGAGCACCAGCGCGGCGACGAGGCTCTCTTCGTCCCAGGGACCATCGTGACGGACGCCGTTGATGAAGAAGGTCGGCGTGCCGTTGACCCCGCTCCGCACACCGCTCATGAAGTCGGCCTTGACCCGGTCGCGAAAGCGGGCCGTTTCGAGATCGGCCAACACGGCCTTGCCGTCGCCACCTGCGGTCTTGGCCAGTTGCGCCAGCTCGCGATCGCCCAGCTCATCCTGATGCTCGAAGATCAAGTCGTGCATGGCCCAGAAGGGCTTCGACCCCGCGTGCGCCGCTACCGACTCCGCCGCCTCCGCCGCATGTTCGGCGTGCGGATGAATTTCAGAGAGCGGGAAGTTTCGAAACACGAATCGGAGACTGCGACCCAGCCGGTGCTGCACCCGTTTGACGATCGGGTGCGCTCGGCCGCAGTGCGGGCATTCGTAGTCGCCGTACTCCACCAGCGTCGCCGGCGCGGTCGCATCGCCCTGCACGTGGTCGTGCTCGTTGACGGGGACTATGAGCCGAGTCATGGGTTCCTCCCTTGCGTCGCTGCCGCCGGTCCATCCATCTGCTCGAGCGCCTCGAGAATCCCATCCGCTCCGGGATTCACGCCGACCGGCGAGACATAGCTCCACCGAATGATGCCGTCGCCGTCGATGACGAAGAGCGCCCGCTCCGTCGTTCCCTCTCGCTTGCGATAGACGCCATACTTCTTGGCAACTTTTCCTTTGGGCTCGAAGTCGCTCAGCAACGTGAGGTGGAGCTTGCGCGCTTCCTTGAACGCCGAATGGCACCAGGTGCCGTCGACCGAGATCCCAATCACCTCGGCGCCAAATCGGTGGAACTCGGACCGGAGCTCGTTATAGAGCGCCATCTGATCGCCGCACACCGGGCTCCAATCGGCCGGGTAGAACGCGAGCACCACACGACGCCCACGGAATTCGTTGAGCGAGACCCGCTGATCCGGGGTCGCCGGAAGACTGAAGCTCGGGGCCTGCGTGCCGGCCGGGAGCGCGTGCGAAGGCTGGGTGGAGGCGGTGCGCTTGCCGGCTTCCGGACTGTCCGGCTGGGACCCTGTTTGCTCGTCGGGACTGATTGGTTCTCCGCGTTTGACAGTTCTGTTACTCGATTTGCGACCTGACGCGTCCAGACGAAGGGGCGCGACTGCGCTTCACCTCGGTGACGCGGGCGTTGCTTGATCCTCTATTATTGTAGTCGCGGCGCCTACACGCAGTCGAGAGAGCGACCTCGATCAGCGGTCGTCCCTTTCCCAATATAGCCAGAACTCGGGGAGCGGTAATCCGAGCGAGCAATTCTGTGAGACGGCGCGCGGCCGCTCTCGCTTGGAGCTGATTGGTCGTGGAACGAGGGGCGCTCCCCGGCGAGGCCGCTTCAGGATAGAGTGGGTAGCAAGCAGAGAATCGGTCACTCCGCTCGCCGGCCCCGAGCTCAGTCGGTTGTGGGAGTCCCGGCCGCCCGACCGTTAGGCGTGTTAACGGTCTCTGCCCCGAGCCCGCCGACGCCAGTCGTCATCCCGGCGGCTCTCCTCCTGGCCGCGTTCCAGCCGGCGATCGAACAACTGCGCCATCAACCTCCGAGCCCGGCTCCGCAGCAATTCGGCCACTCCGCCTTCGTCGCTCCGCCATTCAGGAGCAGGAGCCTCGAACCGGTCGCAACTGGTCTCCTCAGGGGCCGTCCCCGCCAGGAAGACTTCCTGGGTCCCGCAATCCGGGCTCCATTCCGATTCCCCGCCACCGACCCGCGCGAACTCGACGCCTTCGGGCACCGGGAAGGACTCGGGTTGATCGTCGGGCGTCGCCTGCTCGAGGAACCGCTTCACGATTGGAAGCGCAGCAGAGGCGCCGGTCAGGTGAAGGCTTCTCCCGTCGTCGAAGCCGACCCACGCCCCGACCACGAGCGACGATGAGTAGGCGACGAACCAGGCGTCCCGCCAGTCGCTCGAGGTGCCGGTCTTCCCCGCGATCCCCCCGAAGCGGCCGTCTTGCGCGAGCGCTCGGCCGGTTCCTCGCGTGATCACGCCCTCCAGGGCCGAGGTGACCAGGTACGCCGCCGCGGGATCAGCGACGCGAGTGACCTCGGGTGGCGTCGCATTCCCGACGTCGCGGCCCGACCTGGATTGACCGAGGATGGTCCTCGCTGTGGCGAGGTCGCCGCCGGTCGCGAAGACACCGTAGCTCCGAACCAGCTCGAGCAGCGTGACCTCCGAGCTCCCGAGCGCCAAGCTCGGCACCGCGTGCATCGAGCTGGTGATTCCGAGCCGCCTCGCGGTGGCAACGATCTGTTCGGGACCGACAGTGAGCCCGATTCTTACGAACGGGACATTGAGAGACTGTTCAATCGCTTGTCGAAAAGTGACAAGACCCCGAAAGGAACGGTCGTAGTTGCTCGGCTCCCACGGCCCCGTCGGCGTTCTGACGCTGAGCGGCTCGTCTTCGACTACCGATGCAAGAGTGAAAGCCGGCGCCCGATCACCGTTTCGTTGCAGCGCGGCGAGAGCAACCACCGGCTTGAACGCGCTCCCCGGCTGGCGGTGGGCGTCCGTCGCCCGGTTGAACTGCGACGCTCCGTAGTCGCGGCCGCCGACCATCGCGAGCACCTCGCCGTTCCTGGGATCGATGGCGATCAACGCAGCCTCAACACCCGCGACGCGAAACCGGCTCAGCCCATCCCTCACCGCGCGCTCGGCCGCGCGCTGCAGCGTTGCATCGAGCGTGGTATAGACCGCCACGCCGCGGTCCGGAAGACGGCCCGGGAGCCCGGCGAGCGCAAAGTCACGGAAATATCGGCTGTCCAGGGTTCGGGCGGGGTAGACTCGGGCAGCCACTCGCGCGCGCGCGGTTTGGCCGGCGACAGGGGTTGGAATCCGTTTCTGGTCCGCCATGAGCTGGAGCACGAGGTTCCGGCGGTCGCGAGCCTCGGTCGGGTGACGGATCGGGCTGTACCGGTTCGGGGCGCTGATCATGCCCGCCAACAAGGCCGCCTCTGCCAGGCTGATCCTCCGGACGTCCTTGCCGAAGTAGTACCGGGCTGCCGCGCCGACGCCATGGATGGCGAGACCACCGTCTTGCCCGAGGTAGATCTCGTTCAGGTAGGCCTCGAGAATCACGGCTTTGTCGTATTGCTCCTCGAGCACTGAGGTGAACGCCGCCTCGCGCAGCTTTCGAAGGGGAGTTCGGTCGGCCGAGAGGAACAGGTTCTTGACGAGTTGTTGGGTGAGGGTGCTTCCGCCCTGAACGATCCCGCGGGCGCGCAAGTTGGCCAGCAGGGCTCCGCCGATCCGCCGAAAGTCGAGCCCATTGTGCTGGTAGAACCTCTGGTCCTCGACCGCGAGCACAGCCTGGATCAGATGCCGGGGCACGTCCCGAAGTCGGACCGGAATCCGCTCCTCGACCAGGCTCTGATCAATCGCCCCGATGGCAATGGGGGCCCGTCGGACTCCGTCGCCGCCACCGGCTCCACCCCACGGCGTTGGCCGGCTGTAGATCGCGGTAGGAACCCGCGCCTCAGGGGAATTGAGCCGTGCCCGGAACGACGCTTCGCCCGCTACGGCGAGGATGCCGAGCCCGGAAACTCCCACCGTGACTCGAGCTAGGAGCCGGAGCGCCGCCTTGCTCCGGGGTGATGCGAGAGCCACGCGTAAATGAGCCCAGGTGGTCTGGAAGGACATGGGGCGGCTCTCCGAGGGACGTCAGTGGTGAATTAGACGCTCGAGAGTCCGCGATGGTTTCACGCTGAAACAGCCAAAGGCGGAGGAGAGCAGAGGCACCGACCGGTCGGCCACCCGGTCGGTAGCACCTCTTAGGATACCCGGAGGCCTCAAAGTCACCTCCGGGCCGGCTTGATCGATGACGAAAACTCTGGAGCCGATCGACGAATGTACGTCAGCGGTGCCCGCTAAGATCCACCTCGCCGTGTTGATCGCCCGACTCATTGTACTCAGGCTTCGTGCCGGTGATAACAGCCTTAACCGCTTGATATGCATAGACGAGCCGGTTCGTCCCCGTATTGTCCCAGTATTCTCCGTGGTCTCCTCTGACCCGAATCAAGACCGCGTCCGGATCGTCCGCACCTTTGGGGAACCAGACTTGGTACGATTTCTTCCAGAGCTCGTGAATCTTCGCTCGATCATCCACCACCGACGCACGCCCGGCGATTGACACGCAGCTTTCCCAGCCCTCCTGGCAGACAACTTGGACCCGTCCGTCGTCGCGAATCTCGCGAACCTTCGCCGAATCGATTGACGTGATGAACCAGAGGTCGCAGTTGTCGTCGACTTTCGCGACCACCATCGGTCTGACGGTCAGGTCTTCCTCTTTGGCATGAGTCAGGAGCACGGCTGTATCAAAGTCGCGCAACAGGTCACGGAAGCGCTCGGTCTCGGTCTCGGTATCACTCATCGATGTCTGTTCCCGGTTCAGGTTTGTCTCGCCATATGACGTGCCGGCGGCAGTGGGCAGGTACACCTCGTTCTTTTGAAGTGGAGATGGAAGATTTTCGCCAGCCGCCGCGAGTCCTGCCTTCGCGTCCGGCAACGTTAGGCGCTTCGCGGCAACTCGGGAAAGGAGGACCGGCAGGAAGCGCTGCTACAGCGCCTAGGTCTTCGCTGGATTGTGGCTGATAGGACGCCCCCCTGCCCACGAGGCTGCGGCGTCGCTTCGGCTGCGGAGTGCCCAAATGGACGGCCCGGCAGCTCACCGCAGGGATCAATTGCACTGGTCATCACGTTGGTCGGCTTTGGGCTCGGGCTATGTTCGACGGTCCCTCAACGCTGCGCCATTCAGCCGGATGACCCAGGAGATCGCACCCGAACCGCGGTCCGCCGACGCCTAACGGGTTCCGTCAGGCGGGCCGCGCCCGCAGTTGAGCGAGCCGGCCCGCCAGGAATCGCTGCTCCGGCGCCTGCGTCGTCAGCTGGATCGCGCGCTCATACGACGCGGTCGCCTCCGCAGCGTTTCCAAGCCGGCGGCAAAGATCGGCCCGCGCCGAGTGCGCGAAGTTGTAGTCCAGGAGCTCACCGCGGGCGAAGATGGCGTCGATGAGCACCAAGCCGGCCGCGGGCCCATCGCGCATGGCGATCGCGGCGGCGCGATTGAGCTCGACGACGGCCGACGGCTCGGCCCGCAGCAGCACATCATAGAGGCCGACAATCTGGCGCCAGTCGGTCGCCGCCGCATCGGACGCTTCGGCATGTACCGCGGCGATCGCAGCCTGTAACGTGTACGGGCCAAACCGTGGTGACCTCAATGCTTGTTCGACGAGGACAAGCCCCGCTCCGATCTGTTGCCGATCCCATCTCGTCCGATCTTGGGCATCGAGCAGGATCAGCTCGCCGGTGGGCGAGGTTCGAGCGGCGCGGCGCGCGTCGTGGAGCAGCATCAGCGCGAGCAAGCCGACCGCCTCGGGCTCGGGGAGGAGATCGGTCAACAGCCTTCCCAGCCGAATGGCTTCGCTCGACAGGTCGTGGCGGGTGAGCGACTCGCCCGACGATGCGGAATAGCCCTCGTTGAAGACGAGATAGATGACATGCAGCACGCCGCCCAGTCGCTCCGGCAAATCGGCGAGCGAGGGAACCTGATAGGGAATGCCGGCGTCGCGGATCTTGCTCTTGGCGCGCACGATTCGCTGCGCGAGCGTGGGCGCGGAGATCAGGAAGGCCCGTGCGATCTCCTCGGTCGCAAGGCCGCAGACTTCCCGGAGTGTCAGCGCGATCTGTGCATCGGCCGCAAGGGCAGGATGACAACAGGTGAAGATGAGGCGCAGGCGATCGTCTTCCACGCCGTCGTCCACATCCACCGGCGGCGTGACCGCCTGGTCGAGTCGCGCCAGATCCGCGGCC
>JBDTOH010000311.1:0-6986 GCA_039933355.1 Gemmatimonadota bacterium
GGTCCAGCTCGTTGTCGTCGATGCTGATCTTG
This sequence comes from Gemmatimonadota bacterium, assembly GCA_039933355.1. Classification (GTDB taxonomy): domain Bacteria; phylum Gemmatimonadota; class Gemmatimonadetes; order Gemmatimonadales; family GWC2-71-9; genus SHZU01. The sequence continues at coordinate 33 of JBDTOH010000311.1, forward strand.
GCGTCGAGCGCGAGCACCTTGCCGTCGGGGGTTGTCGCCAGCGGATTGATCTCCGCCAACGAGGCGCCGTTCGCCAAGAAGACCGAGTAGAGCTGGGTCATCATCTTCGCGGCGGCCTTGGCCTGGTCGAAATCGGCATAGAGCGCCAAGCCCAGACCTAACGCTTGGTGCGGAAGGAGGCCGTAGCGGGGATCGACGGGGAGGCGGGTGATCTTCTCGGGGGTTTTGGCTGCCACCTCTTCGATATCGATCCCGCCGGCCGGGCTCACCATGAACATCGGCCGCTGGCTCTCTCGATCCATAATGAGGCCGACGTAGCTCTCGCTCGCGATGTCGGCCGCCGGGACCACGAGCACCCTCTTGACCGGGAGACCTTTGATCGTCATCCCGATGATTTTGGCCGCAACCGCCTTTGCCTCTGCGGGTGTCTTCGCGAGCTTGACGCCGCCGGCCTTGCCCCTGCCGCCGGCGTGGACTTGGGCTTTGACGACGACCCTGCCCGCGAGCCGGGCGGCGATCGCCTCGACCTCGTCGGGGGTCGAGGCTACGTCGCCGTCAGGCATCGGAATACCGGCAGCCTTGAGGATCGCCCGGGCTTGGTACTCGTGGAGGTTCACTTAGACTCGACTCCTTTGAAGGCATACTGGGCGGGCGCCGGAGCACACCCGCCGGCCCGGTCCGACGAGGGCGCACAATAGTAACGTCAAGTGCAAGCGGCAACCAGCGTTAGCGCGGTGGCTCGGGCTTTGGATCGGTTGACTGCAGCAGCTCTCTGAGATACGCGAACGCCCGGCCGAACTCGAGCAGATCCCCGCGTTTGAGGGCGGAGTCGGCCCGCTCGAGCCACCGCCGGGCGTCGGCGAGGCGACTCGCGACTTCCCGCCCGACCGGGGCCGGCCCGACGTCGCCGCGGAGATTCCGCCACGCTTCCGCATTCGTCCGACCGTAGCCGAGCCGGGCTCCGAGTGCCGCGGTCACCAGCGCGACAGTTACCCGGCCCGATGGCCCGATTGCGTAACTGGGCTGATATGCAGCCACCGTGTCGCCCAGGAGTTGGTAACGGACCAGCCCGTGCGTCAAATCCGAGCCGGCCGCGCGAACCGAGTCGCGGAGCTTCTGGTAAAAGTCGAACCGCTCCCACTTCTGCTCGAGGTCGCGCGCACCGCCGGTCGCCCTCGTGCTGTCGATGTCCGCGGCGGTCTGGAGCAGCCCGTCCGGGGTACTCATCGCCTGCACCAAGGTCGCGACCAGAGGACCCGATTCCATCATGAACGGGATGGTGACCGGATCGCCGATCGTGCCGCGGCTGGCGAGCTCGCCCACCGGATATCCGATCCGGCCGACCTTCGCGAGCGGACGCCCGAGCCAGGGCTCACCCTCCAGAACCTGAGCCTGGACCGCAAGAAGGTCGCTCGGGTACGACCTCCCGTCCCGCACGGCACCCGGGATCTGATCGGCGTCCTCGATGAGCGGGCGGGCAAGGTCGGCCCACGCATGCGCGAGCGAATCCGAGTCCTGCCGCAGGAACAGCCGGGCCCCACCCGACCGGGCATCGACGAGCCCGACGAAGGCGGGCCGCACCATCGAGGCGGGGTGCCCGCGCCACTGGACCGTGCGCGATGCGGGAAACCGATCCGAGCTCAAGAAGCCGTCCAGCTCCCAGAACAGCTCTCCGGCGACGAACCGAATCCGGGGCGCACCCCATTCGGCAAACGGCGCGATCGCCGCGAGCCGATCGTTCGGATCGAGCCGCCACCCGACCCGGTCGACCGACTGGCCCCGGAGGACGCGGCTCGACTGGAGCGCCCAGCCTAACGCCAGGCGCCGGGCCGCGCTCCACAGCGGAACGCCCCGTGCCGCGGCGTCGACGTCGAGATCGTCGAATCCGGGCCGGGCCGCGTGGGGCCCGAGCTGATAGAACGGCACCAGGCCGGGCGTGAACAGCGAGTCACCCCATCGCAGGGACATGGGGCCACCCGTCGGCCCGGTCCGATCGTCCGCGATGGCGACGAGGTGCATGCCGAAGTGGAGCGTCTGGCGAAGAAGGAACCAGACCGGCACGCTGTCGGCGCCGACCCGGACCAGGCCGGGCTGGATATAGATCGCGCGGGCGCTGTCCGTCGCGGCCGCGCGCTCGAGCGTCTCCGCGTCCCAGAGCGACACCAACGGCGGCCGTTGCGGTTGCCCGGTGGGTGCGGGAACCAGATGGATCGCGAAGGCCGCGCTGTCCACCGATCGGAGGATCCGGCGCTGGGGCGTTCCCGGCAAACCGTCCCCGCCGCGCGAGCTCACCAGCATCTGCCCCGCGACCACGGCGACCCCTAACACGATCCAGGCCGCCAGCGCCCACACGGCCTTGGCCCGAAATCCCCACAGGAAGGTCGCGACCGCAACGCCCGCGGCAAGCACAGCCAGCAGTTGGGACACGCTGCTCCGAAACAAGAATTCCGCCGGCCCGAGCGCGCCGGCGCGCTCGGCCGCGAGCTGGATCGGGTCGAGCGCGTAACCCCAGGCGAGCACGATGGCCAGGATCGCGAGCAAGATCGCGAACTGCCACCGCGCCCGGGGCGCGAGCCGGGGCCGCCGCCGGGCGATCCGCAGCGTTCCGCCAAGGCCGTGGATGAACATCACGCCGAGAATCGCCAGGAGCGCCAAGGCGAGGAACCAGTCCTGAAGCGCCTGCCAGAGCGGAAGCTGCGCCACGAAGACCCCGAGATCCTCGCCGAGGAGCGGGTCTGGCGCGCCGTAATGGACCCCGCGGGCCGAGAGCAGGATCAGGTCGAGCCAGCCCCGGCTGATCGGCCCGATCGCGATCCCGAGCAGCATGCCTAACGCAATCAGCACGAGCCGGCGGGTCGGCTCCGGCAGGAGCTGAGCGAGGCTGGGGCTCCCGGCCGGCTCCGCGGTCCGGGCGATCCGGTTGGCGGCCAGAAAGTTGAAGACGAACCAGACGCAGGCAATGATGATGCCGATCGATTCGACCCCGACCCGATAGAGGGCCCACCGAGTCCCGACGACCGCAGCCGCTTCGGAGACCCGAGCCTCCCAGAGCCGCTCGGTCAGGAAGACGGCGCCCCAGCGCCCGAGAAAGAGCGCCGCCACGCCCACCGCGAGAATGACGCCGAGACGCCGTCTTGGGCCCGCCATGTCAGGCGCTCACCCGCTGGGACCCGAGCCACGCGACCATCTCGTCACGGTATCGCTCCATGGCAGCTGCGTTCGTCGCCTCGAACCGCATCACCAGCACCGGCTGAGTATTGGAGGCCCGGAGCAATGCCCACCCGTCCGCGTACGCGATCCGTACTCCATCGATGGTGTTAACCTGGTAACGGGATCCGAAGTATTCGGCGGCCCGCTCGACCACGCCGAATTTGACGTCATCCGCGGAGTCGACCCTGATCTCAGGCGTCGCGAACGTCCTCGGCACGTCGGCGAGGAGCCGGGACAGTCCGGGGCGCCCGGCGGCGACGATCTCGAGGAGCCGGGCGGCGGCGAAGAGGGCATCGTCGAAACCGTAGTAATCGCCTCCGAAGAAGATGTGACCGCTCATCTCCCCCGCGAGCGGTGCGCCCAGCTCCTTCATTCTGGCCTTGATCAGCGAATGCCCGGTCTTCCACATCTCGGGACGGGCGCCGGCGTCCGCGAGCGCCTGAGGCAGCACGTCCGAGCATTTCACGTCGAAGATCACCGGCGTTCCCTTCCCAAACCGCCGGACCGCATCTCGGCCGAGAATCACGAGAAGCTGGTCGCCGTAGAGAATCTCCGCCGTCTCGTCGACCACGCCGATCCGGTCGCCGTCGCCGTCGAACGCGATCCCGAGCTCCGCGCCGGTCCGGCGGACTTCGCGCTGGAGATCGGCGAGGTTCTCGGGGACGGTCGGATCGGGATGATGATTCGGGAAGGTCCCGTCCGACTCACAGAAGAGGGCCGTCACCTCGCAGCCTAACGCGCGGAGCGTCGCAACCGCGATCAGGCTGGCGGCGCCGTTCCCGCAATCGACGACCACCTTCACCGGCCGGGCGAGCCGGTGCCGGGACACGATGGCCTCCCGATACGCGGCCAGCACGGACCCGTCGGCCCGAAGGGCGCCGGCGCCGGTCCGCCAAGTCTCCCCCTCGATGATGTCGTAGAGCTCGAGGATCGCGTCGCCGTGAACCGGATCGCCGCCCAGGACCAGCTTGAAGCCGTTGAACTCGGGTGGATTATGGGACCCGGTGACCTGCACGCCGGCGTCCGCCGCCAGATGATGGACCGCGAGATAGAGCGCCGGCGTGGGGAGCACGCCCACGTCTACTGCTGTAGCGCCCGCATCGACGAGGCCCTCGCGGATCCCGCGCGCCAGGCGCTCTCCCGAAGGCCGGTTGTCGCGACCGACCGCCACAACCGGCGCGCGGCCGAGCCTGGACCACGCCATGGTTCCGAAGGCCCGCCCGAGTTTCCGCGCGAAGTCCGGCGTCAACTCCTGATCGACGATGCCGCGGATGTCGTACTGGCGGAAGATCGTTTTAGGTGTGGGCATGAGGAGCGGGGGCGGGGGACGGGGGACCGGGGACTCGGTCGTTTGCTCGCGCTGCAATCCTAACGGGCCGGTCGCTCCCAGTCCCACGTCCCCCGTTCCCGGTCCCCACGTTTCTCCTTACCTGACCGTCACATCTGAGCTGCGTGTGCTGAACGAGCGGGCGGCGTGGTCGACCACGGTCATGACGCCCTGCGGCCAGATGCCGAGGATGAGCACGATCGCCACCGACACGACGACTGCGGCCATCGCGGGGCGCGGAAGGACTGCGGCCTCGTAGCGGGACGTCGGATCCGAATCCTTCATGAACATGGCGCGAACGATCGGGAGATAGTAGCCGGCCGACAGCAGCGTCGTGACGACCAGGATCACCGGGAGAAAGAGATAGTGCTCCGCGATCATTGCGTTGAGAATGCTCCACTTTCCGATGAACCCAAAGGTGAGCGGAAAGCCGAGCAGCGAGAACATCGTGACGCTGAAGCCGAAGGCGAGCCACGGCCGTCGAGCCGACAGGCCGGTAATCGAGTCGAGCGTGACGTCGCGCTCACCGTTCCGGCCCAGCACCGTGAGAATCGCGAAGGCCGCGAACGTGGTGAACGTGTAGGCGACGAGGTAGAGCATCGTTGCGCTCGCGGCGGCCCGCGTCCCCGGCCACACCGCCGCGAGGAGATAGCCGGCGTGGGCGATCGAGCTGTACGCGAGCAGCCGCTTGATCGATCGTTGCGCGAGCGCCACCAGATTGCCGACGATCATCGAGGCGGCCGCCATGACCCCGATGACCGGTTGCCAGACGTCCACCGCGTTGGGGAACCCGACGAGCAGAACCCGTACCAGCGACACGAACCCCGCGATCTTGACGCCGGTCGCCATGAACGCAGTGACCGGCGTCGGCGCGCCGTCGTAGACGTCGGGCGCCCACATGTGGAACGGCACCGACGCGACCTTGAAGCCGAGGCCGATGATCAGAAATCCGACGCCAAGCCCGGACAACAGCGTGAGCGGGCGAGCCCCGAGCCGGACGCCGATCTCGGTCAACGCCGTCGTGCCGGTGGCTCCGTACACCAGCGCGATGCCGTAGAGCAGAAACGCCGAGGCGAACGCCCCGATCAGGAAATACTTGAGCGCGGCCTCCGCCGAGAAGGCGTTGCGCCGATTGTACCCGGCCAGCACATAGACCGGAACCGACATGATCTCGAGGCCGAGGAAGAGCACGATGAGATCCTCGGACCCCGCGAGAAACATCATCCCGACCGCCGACATCAACATGAGCGAGTAGTACTCGGGCGCGATCAAATTCTCGCGCTCCAAATAGTCGAGCGAGAGAAGGATGGCTGCGGCCGTCGCGATGAGGATCAGCGCCAGGGCCGCGTACCGATACCCATCGAGCGCCACCATGTGCGGATCGCCGATGGACGTCGCACCCGACTGCCAGAGCGCGGCCAGCGCCACGCCGCTCGCGACCACCCCCGCGAGGGAGATCCACCCGGCCAGCCGGCTGTCGGCCGCGGTGGTATGGCGCCACGCGTTCGCCATCAGCGCGACGAGCGCCGCGAATGTCAGGATCAGCTCGGGAAGGACCGCAAGCGTCAGTCCGACGGGCGACTGGAGATCGAGGCCGGTCATTGTGCCGCCCCCGCAGTCGGGACTACGACGGTGCCGGCCGCCGGACGCTCGGCGTTCACTCGCTCGATGTACACTCGGGCGGCCGGCTCGATCCGGTCGAGCACCGGCTTCGGATAGAGCCCCATCCAGACAATGCCGAGCAGCAGCGGAGCGAGGACGACCAGCTCGCGCGGCGTCAGATCCGGCATCGACTCGTTCTCCGGCTTATCGAGTGGGTTGTAGATGATTCGCTGGAGCGCCCAGAGCAGGTATGCGGCGGCGAAGATGACGCCTGTCGTGGCCAGTCCCGTCGCGATGGGGTGGGGCTTGTACGCGCCCAGCAACACGAGGAACTCGCCGACGAACCCGTTCAAGCCGGGCAGCCCGATCGACGCAAGCGCTACGACGGTGAGGACCAGGCTCAACAACGGCACCACCCGGGCAATGCCGCCGTACGCGTTGATCTCGCGAGTATGCCGCCGCTCGTAGAGCATTCCAATCAGGAAGAACAGCGCGCCGGTCGAGAATCCGTGGCCGATCATGACCATGAGGGCGCCTTGGACGCCCTGCATCGTGCTCGCCCAGATCCCGAGCATCGCAAAGCCAAGATGGCTCACCGACGAGTACGCTACGAGCTTCTTGAAGTCGGGCTGCACCATCGCGACCAGGGCGCCGTAGATGATCCCGATGACCGCGAGCGTCACGACCAGAGCCGTGACCTCCTTGCTCAGTGCCTGCTGGGGGAAGAGCGGAATCGCGAAGCGGAGGAAGCCGTACGTCCCCATCTTGAGCAGCACGCTCGCCAGAATCACCGAGCCCGCCGTCGGGGCCTCGAC
>JBDTOH010000312.1:0-6947 GCA_039933355.1 Gemmatimonadota bacterium
TCGACCTTCTGCTTCGCGGCCTCGAGCCGAGGCTTGCAGACATCCGCGAGCGCGACGATCTGAACGTTCGTCTTCCCCTGTTTGGCGAGGCCGAGAAATGCGTCGACGTGACCGGTCCCCATGCCGCCGGTTCCAATCACACCGATTCGGACCGGATCGTCGGGCGCGATCGGCTCCGGGGGCCGCGCCACCCGGACCGGTCGAGCCAGTGCCTCGGCGATCAGCTCGTTGGTCCGGCCGATCGACAGGACGCTGGAGAACGCGGCGGCGGCGCCCGCCTTCTGGATGAAATCCCGGCGGGATGATGTGTCGGTCATCGTCGTTAGGCGAGCTCGGTTTGAAGTCGGTTCAGGAGGGCGAGCGACCGGGCGACGCCTTCGCGCTCGGGGAGCCGGTCGCCCTCGTATTCGATCCCGACCCATGAGTGGAAGCCGGCGTCGAGAACGGTTCGCATCAGGCGCCGGTAGTCCTTCGTCGCCTCGTTGCCGAAGCTGTCGAAGTCGTGCGTCTTCGCGCTCACCGCCTTGGCATACGGCATCATCTCGGCGACGCCGAGGTAGCGATCGTACTCGTAGAAGTTGCCGAAGTCGGGAAGGGTGCCGCAGCGCGGGTGATTGACCAGCTTCATCACGCCCGAGAGCCACTTGCCGTTGGACGAGAGGTCGCCGTGATTCTCGACGATCACGTTGAGATCCATGGCGGCGCCGAGCTCGGTGAGGCGCCGGAGCCCGTCGGCCGCGAGCTTCTGCTGCTCCTCGTAGCTCCCCTCGCTCGCCGCGTTGACCCGGATCGTGATGCAGCCGAGGACCTTCGCGGCCTCGAGCCACTTCCGGTGATTGTCGACCGCCGCGAGCCGCGCCTTCTCGTCCGGATCGCCGAGGCGGCCTTCGCCGTCACACATGATCAGGTGCTGAAATACACTGTGATCGGCGGCTCGGCGGTTCATCTCCGCGAGATAGGCGGAGTCGCGCGCCTTGTCCTTGAAAAAGATGTTGACGTACTCGATCGCCGCAATCCCGAAATCGTCCCGGGCAATCCGAGCAAAGTCGAGGTGGTCCATCTCCTTGCTTTGCAGGGCCCGGTGGAACGACCATTGAGCGAGCGATATCTTGAACGGCGGCTCTCCGGATCGGAGCCGCTCCGCCCTGAGCGCCCCGGCTCGAGCAGCAATTCCCGCGGCGCCCATCGCGCCGACAAAAGTGCGCCGCGACCATGGATTCGTCATGGACTCAATTGTACTAGCCGCCCTGGCGAGAGGATAGCCGTTCGTGAACCTCCGCCGGTACCGCGTCGCCGCTTGCTCATGGTCGCTCGAGCCCGAGAGCGCCGAGCATCTGGTCAGCCTCCTCTCAGCCTCGAGACAGACCAGCGTGCAGCTCGCGCTCGAGCCGCTTCGTGACGGACAATGGGCGCTGGCGGAAACCCGTCATGCGCTCGCGGAGGCGCAAATCAATGTCGTCTCCGGCATGATGTCGATGGCCGGCGAGGACTATTCGTCGATCGAGTCGATCGCCCGAACCGGCGGCATCGTGCCCGACGAGACGTGGGAAGCCAACCGCTCCGCCGCGGCTCGAGTCGCTGAGATTGCCCAGGGTCTTGGCCTGGGTCTGGTGACGTTCCACGCCGGGTTCGTGCCGGAACCCCGAGGCGGACCGGCATACCGAAGGGTGGTCGACCGGCTCGAGGCGATGGCGAGGATCTTTGCGGACTGCGGAGCTCGGATCGGCCTCGAGACCGGGCAGGAGCCCGCGTCGCGAATGGCTGAGCTTCTCGAGGATCTTGCCGGCACACGGATCGGGGTGAACTTCGACCCGGCCAATCTCGTTCTGTATGGCAGCGGCGATCCGGTAGCGGCGCTCACTCGGCTGGCGCCCTCGGTGCTCCAGGTCCATATCAAAGACGCCCTGCCTCCTGTCCGCGCGGGCGTGTGGGGCGTCGAGGTGCCCGTCGGTGAAGGCGCGGTGGACTGGCCCGCGTTCCTCGACGCGCTGGATCAGTGTCCCGTGCTCGACACGCTCGTCATCGAGCGCGAATCCGGACGCCATCGGGTCGCAGATATTGCTCGCGCCGCCGGGATGCTGCGGGTCGCCGAATTGGTCGCGGAGCAGATTCCATGACCACGGGAACGGGAGTCATCGGCTTTGGGTTCATGGGTCGCACTCACGCGGCCGCGTTTGAGTCCGCCCGCCGTGCCGGGTACGACTGCGAGCTTCGCGGCATCGCTGACGCGCACGACCCGAGCCTCGCCCCCGATTCCGCTACCATGCCATCGCGGGGGATCTCGCCCGCAAACTCCGGGAGCCCGCCGGCAATCAATCCGACCGCCAGCAATGGCAACCTGATTCCCGCTGCCTCGGGATCGGACTTCGAGTCCGTCCGCCGGTACGCCGACGCGGCGGCGCTCCTCGCAGATCCCACGATCGACATCGTCAGCATCTGCACGCCTACCGACACTCACGTCGACCTCGCGATCAAAGCGCTCGCGGCGGGCAAACACGTGATCGTGGAGAAGCCGGTGGCGCTCGACCTCGCGAGCATCGAACGGCTGGCTGACGCGGCGGAGCAGTCGGGCAAGGTGTGCCTGCCCGCGATGTGCATGCGGTGGTGGCCGGGCTGGTCCTGGCTCCGAGACCACATCTTCAGCAGGACGTTCGGGTCGGTGAAGGCGGCACGCTTCGAGCGGCTTGGACCAGTTCCCGGCTGGAGCTCGTTCTATCGCAATGCTTCCCGCTCGGGGTCGGCGCTGTTCGACCTTCATGTTCACGATGCCGACTTCGTCCGGTGGTGCTTCGGCGAGCCTGCCGCCGTGACGTCCGTCGGCGAGCGAACCCACCTCAGCACGTTCTACCACTACGGTAACGGACCGGCCCACGTCGTGGCGGAAGGTGGTTGGCTCGCGGAGGCCGGCGTGCCGTTTACAATGCGGTACCGAGTGGAGTTCGAGCGGGCGGTGGTCGAGTTCGATCTGGCAGCCGATCCGACTATTCGGGTTGCCCAAGGGGGTTCCCTCTCTCCAGTGGAGTTTCCGCCGGAAACCGCATATGAGCTCCAGGTCCGCCATGCACTGGATCTCGTCCTGGGCCGCAAACGTCCGCTCGCTACCGTGCGGGATGCTCTCAAGACGACGACCTTGCTGCATGCTGAGCTCAAGAGCCTGGGGAGTCGGAGCCGGGTCACGCTCTGAAGACCCTGGGTGTAGATTGGACCGACCGGCCGCCGGCTGTCATCCCATCAAGCCTCATCAAGAATTCGCGGAAGCTGAGCTATGGCGCTGCGATCCTCCCCTCGTCACATCGGCGTGGCCCTCATCGGCCAGCAGTTCATGGGGCGTGCCCACAGCAATGCTTGGAGTCAGGTCGCAAAGTTCTTCGATTTGTCGCTCACTCCGACGCTCGAGATAATCAGCGCCCGAGATGCGCGGAGCTTGGCGCTGTTTGCCGCGCGGTGGGGCTGGAACCGGTGGACAACTCGATGGCGAGACCTCGCCGCCGATCCGGCCGTCGAGCTCGTCGATGTCGGCACCCCGAACAACGTGCATGCGGAACAGTCGATTGCCATGCTGGAGGCGGGGAAACATGTGGCCTGCGAAAAGCCGCTCGCCGGCACGCTCCGCCATGCCCGCGCGATGCGCGACGCCTCGCTCGCGAGCCGGTCTCGGACGTTCGTGTGGTTCAACTACCGTCGCTGCCCCGCCGCCGGCCTCGCCTGGCACCTGATGCGCGAGGGACGGCTCGGCCGGATCTATCATGTGCGTGCCCGCTATCTCCAAAGCTGGGGCGGCCCGGACACACCGCTCACCTGGCGGTTCCAGAAGAAGCTCGCCGGATCAGGCGCTCACGGGGATCTCAACGCCCATATCATCGACATGGCTCGATTCCTCATGGGGAAGGAGATCGAATCGGTGACCGGCGCGGTTGCCCCGACCATGATCTCGGAGCGGCCGATTCCGGGAACGAAACGGAAGGGCCGGAGCGACGTCGATGACTCAGTCGCCTTTCTCGCGACCTTCGCCGGCGGCGCCGTCGCAACCTTCGAAGCCTCGCGGTTGGCGACCGGTCACCTGAACGACCATTCCGTGGAGCTCAACGGCGAGCTGGGAAGCCTGCGCTTCGACTTCGAGGAGATGAACGTCCTCCACTACTTCGACGCCACGCTGCCGAAGAGGACCCAAGGCTGGCGCCGAATCGTTTGCACGACCGGTGGAGTGCATCCTTACGTGGCCGCCTGGTGGCCGCCGGGCCATCCCTTGGGTTACGAGCACGGCTTCGTCAACATGGCCGCCGACATTCTTCGGGTGCTCGACCGCCAGGCACCCGAGCTGCCGCTGCCGGACTTCGCCGACGCCTACGAAACCCAACGCGTCATGGAGGCCGCGCTCATCTCGGCGAAGGAGCGGAGTGCGGTTCCTCTCCGAGAGATTCGCTGACGCCCCATCTGCAATCCGCGGAAACCATGCGCCCGCTCACTCTCTTCACCGGCCAATGGGCCGACCTCAGCCTCGAAGACCTCGCCCCCAAGGCGAAGAGCTTTGGCTACGACGGGCTCGAGCTCGCGTGCTGGGGTGACCATTTCGAGGTCCGCCGCGCCCTGAGCGAGCCAGGGTACTGCCGGGAGAAGTGGAGCCAGCTCGAGCGGCACGGACTGCTTTGCTTTTCGATCAGCAACCATTTGGTCGGACAGGCTGTGTGCGATCCGATCGATCTCCGCCACCAGTCGATCGTGCCCCAGCACGTCTGGGGTGATGGGGATCCCGAAGGTGTTCGGCGGCGAGCGGCCCAGGAAATCGTCGACACCGCCAAAGCTGCCAGGCAATTCTTTGCCCTGGCCCCGGCCGCGGTCCGGGCCCATATCGAAGCGACGGGACGGACAGTGGTCAACGGCTTTACCGGCAGCAGCATCTGGCATCGTTTCTACTCGTTTCCTCCCAACCTGCCGGGCGACGTGGAGCGCGGCTTCAAGGACTTTTCGGATCGGTGGCTGCCGATCCTCGAGGCCTTCAGAGCGGAGGGTGTCCATTTCGCGCTCGAGGTCCATCCGGCCGAGATTGCCTTCGACATTCCGTCAGCTCGGCGGGCGCTGGCTGCAGTTCAATGGCACGACCACTTCGGCTTCAACTTCGACCCCTCGCACTTCGGCTACCAAGGCGTCGACTACCTCGGCTTCATCCGTGAGCTGGGCGATCGGATCTTCCACGCTCACATGAAGGATGTGTGGTGGTCCCCGGTGCCGACTGAGGCAGGCGTTTTCGGTGGGCACACGGAGTTTGGCCAGCCGGGCCGCTTTTGGGATTTCCGGACTCCGGGGCGAGGACGCATCGATTTCGAGGGTGTGATTCGGGCGCTCAATCTTGCAGGCTATAGGGGACCACTCTCGGTTGAATGGGAGGACTCTCACATGGACCGGGAGCATGGAGCAAGGGAGGCAGCGGCTTTTGTCAGGCGACTGGACTTCCCGCCGTCCGGGCGCGCATTCGATGCGGCGTTCGCGCGTGAGCCGAAAATAAAGGAATAATTCTTTATTTGCTTCTCACTGCCAGTTAACGAGTTAGGTACAGCATGACCGGATCAATAGCCAGCCGTCGCCTCTCGCTCATGATGTTCCTTCAGTACGCCGTATGGGGTGCTTGGCTTCCCGTGGCGGGCCGATACCTGTCGGCGCCGCTCAGCGAAGGCGGCCTCGGCTTCACCGGCGGTCAGATCGGATTGATCCTCGGTTTGGCCGGCTCGATCGGAGCCATCGCGTCCCCGTTCATCGCCGGCCAGCTCGCGGATCGCTACTTCAGCACCGAGCGTTTCTTGGCCGCCCTCTTGGCGCTGGGTGGAGTCATCAAATTGGTGACCGCCACTCAGACGAGCTTCGGCTCGTGGCTCTTGCTCTCGATCGCCTATAGCATCGTCTTTATGCCGACCCTCGCGCTGTCGAACTCGATGGCGTTCTCCCACCTCACCGACCGCGACCAGGAGTTCCCGCGAGTCCGGGTCTGGGGAACCTTCGGTTGGATCGCCGCGAGCTGGATCTTCCCGATGCTGTACCTCCAGACCGGTCTCCATCTGCAGGCGATGCCCCCTTTCCTGGTCGGGCCGGAAGTGCCCAACGTCACCGGCCGGCTGGCCGACTCGCTTCGATTCTCCGCGTTGATCTCGTGGGGCTACTCGATCTATTGCCTTTTCTTGCTTCCCCACACGCCGCCTAAGCGCGACAGCGTCGAACCGCTCGCCTTCGCCAAGGCGTTCGGGCTGCTTCGAGAACGGTCGTTCGCGGTTCTGGTCGCGGCCAGCCTGCCGATCAGCGTCATCCATCAGATCTATTTCATTCAGACGCCGTCCTTCCTGTCGAGCCTTGGTCTGCGCGACAGTCAGATCGGCCCAGCCATGACGATCGGGCAATTCAGTGAGATCGTGATCATGGCCTTCCTCGGCCGCCTTCTCGCGCGGTTCGGGTTCCGAGCGGTCATCACGCTCGGCGCGGTGGCGTACTTTGCCCGGTACCTGATCTGGAGCATCCCGACCTTGCCGGCATCGGTCCAAGTCTCCAGTCAGGCGCTCCATGGTGTGTGCTATGCCTGCTTCTTTGCCGCGGCCTTCATCTACACCGATCGGGTGGCGCCGCCCGATATCCGTCATTCGGCCCAGACAGTATTCGGGATCATCATTCTCGGAGGTGGCCCCGTTGTCGGCGGCGTTCTGTCCGGGTGGCTCGCCGGCCACTACCTCACGCCCGTCGGCGGGGTTGACTACTCGATCCTCTGGCGCGTCGTCGCTCTCATCGGACTTGGTACGGCGGTGTTCTTCTGGGCCCTCTTCCGCGAGCGAAAGGACGAGGCCCATAGCGTGACTGCCGGGCTGGAGGCCGGCTCGTCGGTGGCCGTCTAAACCCCCGCGGCGCCAGGGGCATCTCACCCCATGTGTCCATCGGTGCCGCTCCTGTCGCTTCCTATCCGTTGGTTG
>JBDTOH010000313.1:0-6819 GCA_039933355.1 Gemmatimonadota bacterium
GATGATCGAATTCGGGCGGCCTAGGCGCTGTCGGAAAAGCAGAACAGCGACATTCGACGGCCATTTGTTGCGGCATCTCTGCAGCGACTGTAGCTCAGAGGCAACATCTGTGGCAAGCCGTTTGCAGGAGATGTGTAGAGTGTGGAGCGCAAGCAACCACTGAGCAAGGCGTCGGTCGTGAACGGCGGACTTTCGTGGTTCCAACGGACTTCCTGGTCCTGGGGAACGTGTTCACCGAGGCTCTAAGAACGAGCACTGCGTTAATCGCCCGATATTTTCGCGCTCCTTTCACTGCGTTCAGGTGCAGAAAATGACAATGCGAGTACGGGCTGCAGCAGTTCATTCGAGCAGCGCTTGGCTTGTCCGGTCGGTGAACGTCATCTTGCCCCCATTTGCGACCCATGTCCAGTCAACCTGACGAATCCCGCCCGCCGATCGTCCTGATCGCGAACGACCACGAGTGGTCGGCGCGCTCACTCGAGACGCTCTTAGTGAGCGAGGGCTATCGCGTCTTGCGAACTTTTACCGGCCGGCAAGCAGTCGATCAAGCCCGCGCCGAGGCGCCGGATGCGGTGATCCTGGACGCGCAGATGCCTGACCTCTCGGGCTTCGAAGTCGCGCGCTTGTTACGGCAAGAGCACGAGCTCGGACCGAGTGTGCCGATCTTCATTGCGACGGCGGGACCCTCCGACCGGGTGACCCGGCTCGCGGCCTTCGAAGCTGGGGCTTGGGATTTCCTCGCGCTTCCGCTCGATGGGGAAACTTTGAAGCACAAGCTCCGCACGTTTCTCGGCGCAAAGCTCGCCGGCGACCGGTTGCGTCGCACGGCTCAGGTCGATGCCGAGACTGGCTTCTATAACGAGCAAGGATTCGTGCGGCGAGCGGACGAGGTCGTGGCCGACGCTCGCCGCCGGCACGCCCCCGTCGCGATGGCAGTCATCTCCCTCGATCTGCCTGGTCAGTCGGACTTGTTGCGCGAGATGCGGCTGCTCGAGCAGCGCCTCGTGGCCGAGGTGGGCCAAGTGATGAAGGTGGTCGGACGGGCAAGCGATGTGGTGGGGAGGATCGGACCGCTCGAGTTTGGTCTTGTCGCTTCCGGGGCGGACGCGGACGCGGCGCTTCGAATGCTGGCCCGCTATCGGGCCGCGCTCAGCGAACGGCTTCCCGACCAAAGCACACGCCTGGAGATTCGGGCCGGGTTTGTGGCTGGATGGAAGGAAATGGAGGAGCCCCTACTGTCTGAGGAACTCCTCCGTCGGGCTAAAGCTGCGCTCGAACGGGCCGACTCAGGCGAGCCCTTCCAGCGCTATCTCGTCGAGGCCAATCACGACTGAGTCGGCAACACCGGCTGCAGGTTCTCCGTCTCCGCTTCATCTCCCGATTCCACGCCGTACCCGTACGTGTAGCCGTAATAGCGGTACTGGCCCATTGTGGATTTGATGTCGTTGAGCACCGCTCCGAGCACCCGGATCGGAAGGCGATCGAGCATTTGGATCTTCGCCTCGGCCATCTGGCGATCGGTTCCGCCGGTTCGCAGAACGACCATCAGGTTGCCGGTGATGGTTCCGAGCACGTAGGGATCGATCCCGGCGCCAAGGGGTGGGCTGTCCACGAGGACAACTTCGAACCGATCCCGCAGTGTGGCATACAGCTCGTGCATGCGGGACGAGCTGAGCAATTCCGGCCCGCGCTGGAACCTGGTGCCGCTTGGGATCACCGTCAGGCGGTCGTGTTGGGTCTTAAGAAGGATGTCCTCCGGCGTTGCCTGACCTCTGAGGTAATCCATGAGACCAGGCCGGCGTTCCACGGCAAACGTCTTGTAGAGCTCTCCTCGCCGAATGTCTCCGTCGACCAGTACGGTTCGGTAGCCGGCTTGGGCAAATGAGAGGGCAAGATTGGAGGAGATCAGGGATTTTCCGTCTTCGGGGCCTGGGCTTGAAATCGTCAGCGCGATCGAGTTCCCGGGGAACGAATGCGCCAGGTTCAGGCGAATCGAGCGGAATGCCTCGACGATCTGTGCCACTTCCTCCGGCGGGGTTACCCCGCGGCGTTGACGGCGGATATGGGGCACAACGCCGAAGATCTCCAGATGGAGATCGTGGGTCGCCTGCTCCGGATAGCGGAAACGCCGGTCGAGCCGATCAAGCAGCAGCGCTAGGAGGACGGCGAGTCCCGCCGATCCTGCAAAACCCATCAGAATCAGGCGGCTCGCAGTGTTCTGCGTCGGATTTGCCGGTGCCACAGCCGTGTCGAGCACGCCCGCGTCCGGAACCGCGTACGACTCGCTGAGCTTGGCCTCTTGGTAACGTCCTTGCAAGTTCTTCTGGATCGACTGGGCGCTCTCGTAATCACGCTGGAGCCGCGATTCGGTAATTGTCCGGCCGGGGATCTCCTTGATCTCTCTGCCCGATGACTCGATTCGGTCCTCGAGCTCCTTCTCTTCGGTCTTCATCCGCGAGATCAGCGCGTTGGCATACAGCGGAAGAGTCTGACTCCTGAGCGTGTCGAGTCGTTCCTTCAGCTGCTTGACGACCGCGTGCTCCTCCGTATACCGAAGCCGTGCGGGTCGCAATTCCGTCTCGACGAGAGAGATCTCGTCGATGATCTTGTGGAGGTCGAGCGAGGTTCGAACCGAGGGGATGGTGAGGAACGCGTCGACGGACGGCTCTGCGCCCATCGTCTTGAGCACACCCTCGAGGGAACGTCGCTCCTGGCGCTTGTTCTCGAGCTCCAACTTGAGCGAGGTGTAGGCGCCCATCACCGTTCCGGACGTCATCTGAAGCCCGGCCGCGATCGGCGCGGTGCCGGCATCGTCGCGGGGCTCCGTGATGGTGTTCACCCGAAACCCTTGGAGCTTGCCCTCGATCTCGCGGAGCTTCGCATCGGCTTCGCTGAGCTGAGTCGCCAAGGCATCGGTCGTCTCGACCAGCCGCTGTTTCTTGATATCGGCCGACACGGACGTGAAGCGACGAATCAAGGTGTTCAAAGTCGCCGCTGCGAGCTTCGCATCGGGTCCGCTCATGGCGAGCTTGATAAAGTTGCCACCGTCGGGAACGCGGATCGTCAAACTCTCATTGAGCTCCGTCGCGGCTTCGCGCGGGGTCACCACCGAAAACTCGATATTTCGGTTCCCCTTGAGAGACTTCGCCGACGGCGCCCAGAGCCAGCCCTGAGATTTTCCGACCGAATCGCCGACAGTGCCGTTCTGCAGTGGCTGGCCGGACTTGCTTTCGAGCGTCAGGCGGTTGCCTTCTACCCGCAGTACAAAATCGCCGGGAATGAAGCGGTTTGAGATCCGGAATCCCTCGAACGCCGTGGAATCGGCGGGCTTGTCAAGGGTCAGATATAGATGGCGTTCGGAGACGACCCAGTCCAAAATGGCGTAGCTCTTGAGGAGCTCGATCATGTTGGCGGCATTCATCAGCTGCGGGCTCTGGATCGGCCCGCCCCGACTGTTGTTGATCTGCTCGAGAAGCAGGGTTCCCTGAACCGTATAGAGCGGCTTGACGAATCGGGTGGCGAGCACACCGGCCGCAGAGCCGACGATGGTCACGGCAAGCATCAACCACTTGAAACGCTTGAACGCCGCGATCAGCCGCGGAAATGGCGATGGCGACTCCTGGGGCGGCTCGTCGCCACCGGACAGTTGCTCCATCGGCAAGAGCTCAGCCGGGCGGTGAGCGAGCTCGGGCAGCGGCTCGATCGGAGTCTCGCGAATAAGGCCCTGCGCCATACACACCTATCCTATTGTCGCCTCGAACTGGAACCGCGCGGCCGGGCGTTTGGGCCGGCGGCCTCAGTCGGAATGACTGCTGGTCGCGGCGATCGTGTGCAAGTGCGATACCCAAACGGTTCACGCTGCTGAACAAGCCTACCACGCGCAACTCTATTGGTCGACTGTTGCGCAACGTCTACATTACTGTAGATTGAAAGCAACGCTGTTGCGGCTTCGCCGGGTGTTTCGTTCAAATTTGACTTGCTAACGCAGCAGGTGACGCACGTCCGGCACATTTTTCGCCTACAATTGCGGTCTGGTTGCACTATGGCTACAGGATACCTGGCATGGCAAGAGTGATGAACTCGACTGACGACGACGCAAGTACCGCAGATGCGGCGACGGCTCGAGACCCGCTCTCGATCCCCGCTGCCGTCAAGGCGAGCATTCGGATTCTCCTCGTCGACGACGAGAGAACCCTGAGAGAGAGTTGCGCCAGCGTCCTTCAGATGGATGGTTTTTCGGTCACCCTCGCGGGCAGGGGTGAAGAGGCCCTCGAACTCGTTCGGCAGCGCAAGTTCGATATCGTGCTCGTCGACCTCTATATGTCGGGCGTCTCCGGTCTAGAGATCCTCAAGGCAGCCCTCGGCGCAAACAAAGACACCATTGTCGTGGTCATGACGGGTAACCCGAGTGTGACCACTAGCATCGAGGCGCTCCGCGGCGGTGCCTGGGACTACCTCCCAAAGCCGTTTTCGGCGACCCACCTCCAGGTGTTGATTGGACGGGCGTCTCACGCGGTGATGGTCGCCCGGGAGGCGACCGAGCTCCGGAAACAGCTGATCCAGCAGCACAGTCATAGCGAGCAACTGTCGCTCATCGGCATTTCGCCGTTGTTTCGCAAGGCGATCGACCTTGCCCGCAAGGTGGCGCCGACTGATGCCTCCGTTTTCATCAGCGGAGAGAGCGGGACCGGTAAGGAAGTCATCGCCCAATTCATCCACCAGAACAGCCGCCGCGGGAAGAAGACGCTCGTCGCGATCAACTGCGCGGCGCTTCCGGCTCCCTTGCTCGAATCCGAGATGTTCGGTCACCGCAAGGGCGCCTTCACGGGGGCTGACCGGGACAAGCCGGGGCTGCTCGAAACCGCCCACGGCGGGACGCTGTTCCTGGATGAGCTCACGGAGATGCCGCTGCCGCTCCAGGCAAAGTTGCTTCGGGTAGTCCAGGACGGCGTCGTCCGCCGGGTCGGGTCGGAGACGTCGGACGCAGTAGTGGACGTTAGGTTCATCTCGGCGACGAACCGCGATCCGCAGCAGGCTGTGGAAAGCGCGGTGCTCCGAGGCGACCTCTACTATCGCCTTCGGGTGGTGCCGATCGCGCTTCCCCCGCTGCGCAAGCGCTTGGAAGACATCCCGCTCCTGGCCAATCATTTCCTGGCGCACTTCTGGGCTCGCCACCGTCGGCCGGTGGACCGCCCGCCGCACCTCAGCGAAGAGTGTCTCGCGTTCCTCAAGTCGCGGCCGTGGCGGGGGAACGTTCGTGAGCTGCAGAATGTGATCGAGCATGTCGCTGTGCTGGCCGAGCCCGATCGGGAGCTACGCGGGGATGACATCCCCATGTACGAGGATTCGGGCGAGCCGCCGCCGCCGCCGGCGATCACCCTGGCGGACTCTGGGGAGCCCTACCACATGGCGAAAGAGCGGGTCATTGCCCAGTTCGAGAAGGCGTACCTGACAGATTTGGTGGCTCGCGCCGGCGGCAACATGTCGAAAGCGGCCCGCCTTGCCAGCGTCGACCGAACCACCCTCTACCGTCTGATGGACAAGCACAACGTGCTGAGAGGGACGGAGGCGCCAGGGGAGGCAACCACGTGAGCTGGAGCGAAGCCCGGGACGGCACGCTCGGCCCAATCCTGGACGAGGCGGTTCGACAGGTCGCAGCCGAATGGACCGTTGTCCGTGAGGACACTACCTCGGCGCAGGAAGTCGCCGAGCTAGCGGCCGAGCTGGCCCGCGCGGTGCTGGTGCGCGCCGACGATCCCTCGGCCCTCGGCCATCCGACCCCTTCAAAAACCACGCTTTCCCGCCGATTGCTCGGCTTGCTTCGGACTAAGGTCGTCCGGTTGCTCAAGGCCCAGCAGGCCGCCCCAGAGCCCACGTCGCTGATCGAGTTCCTTTCTGCCTTCGAGTCCCTTTCGGCCGCGCTCGAGCCGGCGTGGGACCAGCGGTTCACTGATCGACTGTCCGGCCCTGATGGGCTCGAGCTCGTAGTCGAAGTCGCCCACGACCTTCGATCGCCGCTCACGTCGATTCTGTTCCTGGCGGAAACTCTGCAGCGGGGACGGAGCGGAGCGGTCACCCCGCTTCAGGAGCGGCAGCTCGGGTTGATCTACAGCGCCGCCTTCGGCCTGAGCTCGGTAGCGAGCGATGTCATCGAGCTCGCCCGGGGCGGCGACCGCCTCGTTGACTCCGATCCCCTCCCGTTCTCGGTGACTGATATCCTTGACTCGGTGCGAGACATTGTCCTGCCGATCGCCGAGGAGAAGGGACTCGATGTCCGGCTGGTGCCGCCGGAAAGCAGCTCGCGGATCGGCTATCCGGTCGCGTTGAGCCGAGTACTCCTCAACCTCACGACCAACGCGCTCAAGTTCACAGACGACGGGCACGTCGAGATGCGGGCGGAGGAGACCGGTCCAGCGTCGATCGAATTCTCCGTTCAGGACACCGGTCGCGGGATTCCGCCGGCGTCAATGACGATGTTGTTCGAGCCGTTCAGGCGTCGGCAACGAGAGCGCGACTACGCTTTCTCCGGGTCGGGGCTTGGGCTTTCGATCTGCCGCAAGCTGGTTGAAGCGATGAAGGGTGAGCTCAAGGTCGAAACCGGTGCGGGAACCGGCACCCGATTCCACTTCACACTGGAGCTTCCTCTCGTAGATACCGGCGGAGTGTTGCTCGCGCCGCGGTCGAGCTGAGCGCATGCCGACACTGCTCCACGTCGTCGGGGCCCGTCCCAACTTCATGAAGGCGGCGCCAGTGCTCGCCGCGGCCCGGGCCGCTGCGGGCGTTCGGCAAATTCTCGTGCATACCGGCCAGCACTACGAT